>NZ_JADYXM010000020.1:0-61222 GCF_015864305.1 Pseudoalteromonas sp. NZS71_1
TAGCGTCTCAAGGGATGCGAATAATACACCCTTTATTTTTTGAGTCAACACTTAGTTTTAAACTTTCTTTTGGAAGATTTAAAACCGAAGTTTTATTTAACTCTCTGAGTAGTTCGTGCCTTGCTATGCTTCAGCGTTTCCCGTCTCAGTGGGGTCGCATTATAGGGAGAACAGATTTTTACGCAAGCACTTTTTTAAAGAAAAAGTAAAAAAAGATGCTGTTCGGTCAGTATCTGAACTAAACCCCCTGAAACTGATAGTTTTGTAACCAAACAGTGCACTGTATGGTACAAAAATCACCTTGCTGATACACTCAAAGCTAATAACTATTATCTAAAAGGTACTAAATATGGCAATCCGTTCTTATAAAGGTATAACACCTTCGTTTAATTCGTCTGTTTATATTGATGAGTCTTCAGTTTTGGTTGGTGATATTACTTTAGGTGATAATAGTAGTGTTTGGCCGTTAGTAGCTGCACGTGGTGATGTTAACTATATACGTATTGGTAAGCGCTCCAATATACAAGATGGCAGTGTATTGCATTTATCTCGTGCAACTAAAAGCAACCCTGATGGTTATCCACTTATTATAGGTGACGATGTAACTGTTGGTCATAAGGTAATGCTGCACGGATGTGTACTAGGAAACCGTATACTAGTAGGTATGGGCGCTATTATTATGGATAACGTGGTTGTTGAAGACGATGTAATTATAGGTGGCGGCTCTTTAGTACCACCAAACAAACGTTTAGAGTCTGGTTACTTATATGTAGGAAGTCCGGCTAAGCAAGCCCGCCCTCTTACAGAGCAAGAACTTGCCTTTTTAAAAATATCTGCCGATAACTATGTGTCACTTAAAGATGAATACTTAGCTGAAATAGCTAACTTAAGTTAATAAACTTACTTCAATTTGGCCTGCCGAGTTATAGCTTTCTTCTTCGATAAGCTCCTCGGCACGTTCTTCATAATCAAAACGATACTGTTCAAAATATTCTGTTGCGTGACTTTCGTCTGTTAATTTAAGTGTATTTACTTCTATTATGCATTCCACCAGCATGCCACTAACTTGTGCAAAAAAAACTAGCTGATGATCGGGCTCTCTAAATTCGAGCCTATCTATAAACTGTATTGCCTGATTCATTTAAGCGTTCCTTGTTTGAGCGCATCCACTACGGGAAGTATTTCTGGCATTTTATTACGCCATACATAATATGCTTGAGCAGCTTGACCAACTAACATACCGCTGCCATCTAAAAGCTTAGCGTTAATATTATGCTGTGCAATCCAATTCATAAAAATGGTATTTTGCAGTGAATAAAACATGTCATAAGCGACTTCACAGTTAGTTATGTGTTTTTCATCAAGAGCTGGAAGTTCGTTATTCATACTGCTAGAGGTAGAGTTTATAATTAGTGAGTAATCGCTTACTGGTAAATCATCAAAGCCAAAGCCAGATACTGGTCCATATTGAGTAAACAGCTCTGCGAGTTCTTTGGCTTTTTGTGCTGTGCGATTAACTATTATTATTTCCTGAGGGTTATGCTCTAACAAAGGTAAAATAACCCCTCGAGCAGCACCGCCCGCACCTATAATTAAAATACGTTTATCAGTTATGGCTACTTTATTAGCAAGTAAATCATTTACAAAGCCCACACCATCGGTGTTATCACCGAGTAATGTGTCATCATCTCGTTTTTTTAATGTATTAACAGCCCCTACAATTTTAGCTAATGGCGTAAGCTCATCAGCCATTGCATAGGCTTGCTCTTTAAATGGCATCGTAACGTTAGCACCAACACCACCTTGCTCAAAAAAAGACAATACTGTTTTTTCAAAGTTATCGATAGGTGCTAATATTGCGCGATAGTCGATTTGCTCACCCAGTGATACAGCAAATTGTTTATGTATCGCGGGGGATTTTGAATGTTTAATTGGATTTCCAAAAACCGCATATTTGTCCATTTTAAAGCAACCTCTTTGCAGCTATATACTGCCTATTAACGATGATAAGTAATATGATTAAACGACTTTTTTCTAAATCTAAGCCAGCTCCCGAGCAACAGGCTCCTACTCCTGAAAAAACACCGTATGAAATAATAGGTGGAGAGAAAGGGGCGCGTGCTATCTCCAATCGATTCTACGACATAATGGAGTCAGATGAATACGCTAAACCGTTATATGATATGCATCCTCTGCCATTAGATCGAATTCGCCAAGTATTTTTTGAATTTTTATCTGGTTGGTTAGGCGGGCCAAACCTATTTACTGAAAAACATGGCCAGCCAATGCTACGTAAAAGGCATATGCCTTTTACTGTAGATAAAGCATTGCGCGATCAGTGGATGCACTGCATGAATAAAACGCTGGATATAGAAATAGACAATCCGTTGTTACGTGAAGGCTTAAAGCAATCATTCTCTCAACTAGCAACGCATATGATCAATCAGCATTAAATTTGTATTTAGCTACAATGTAAAAAGGCGCTAATTAGCGCCTTTTTGATTACTGTGTAATTGTTATAATTGCCATTCTCTGGCTATCAACTCACTTGGTTGACTAGTTAGCCACTCTTGCGGGAGTAAGTAATACTGATATAGGTTAGCTTCTGGGCTACTTGGCTCTGGTTTATAGTTATATTCCCAGCGTGCAAGTGGTGGCATAGACATTAATATAGACTCAGTGCGCCCGCCACTTTGTAATCCAAATAAAGTGCCTCTATCCCATACTAAATTAAACTCGACATAACGTCCGCGACGATAAAGCTGAAAATCACGTTGTTGCTCTGTGTATTCGTCATTTTTACGACGTTCAATAATAGGTAAATAAGCATCTAAAAAGCCATTACCCACCGATTGCATAAACGCAAAGCTTTGCTCAAAACCAAGTTCGTTTAAATCGTCAAAAAACAAACCGCCTACTCCGCGAGTCTCATCTCTGTGCTTTAAATAAAAGTACTCGTCGCACCATGTTTTATATTTTGGATAAACTTCACTACCAAATGGCGCACAAATGTCGTGAGCAACTTGATGCCAATGCTGTACGTCTTCTAATACTGGATAAAAAGGAGTGAGATCAAATCCGCCACCAAACCACCATATTGGCTCTTCGCCTTCTTTTTCGGCTATAAAAAAGCGCACATTGGCATGACTTGTTGGTACATGAGGGTTTTTAGGGTGAATAACTAACGACACACCACATGCGTGAAAGCTGCGCCCTGCAAGCTCTGGTCTATGTGCCGTTGCCGAGCCTGGCATTGAAGCGCCAAATACATGAGAGTAATTAACTCCGCCTTGCTCTATTACAGCGCCATTTGTGGTTACACGTGTACGACCACCACCGCCTTCTGCTCGCTGCCAGTTATCCTCTATAAATTTAGCACTGCCATCTGCAGCCTCCAAACCTTTGCAAATAGTGTCTTGCAAAGCCATAAAGTATGCTTTTACTTGATCTAATAATTCGCTTTGCATATTAACCTCTAAATATTTTTCCAGTCATGGCATCTTTTATTGTGCTTGGTTGAGTATTACCACCTAACGCCTCATCAACGTAAAAGCCAACTTGTTCTGCAAATTGCTCTTTAGCTTGCTCAATACTAATTACCGTTTCTTGACCGGTTAAGTTTGCACTAGTTGATACTAGTGGCTTACCAAACTCTTGGCACAAACGTTTTACTGTAGGATGGTTTGTTACTCTCACCGCAATGGTATCAAACTGCCCTGTGAGCCATTTAGGCGTATTTTTAGATGCAGGCATAACCCATGTAATTGCAGCAGGCCAACTCGAAAAAATATCAGCTCGTTTATCCATTGGTATTTTTGCATCATCTACGTATTTTAATAATTGTCCGTAGTTATCAGCAATTAAAATAAGTCCTTTTTCAACCGGGCGCTGCTTAATAGCTAATAGTGCCTCAACGGCTTGTTGATTATCTGGATCACAACCTAAACCATATACAGCTTCTGTTGGGTATAAAATAACTTCGCCTTGCGTTAAGCATGTTATTGCAGTGGGCGTATTTGAAAGGTCTGACAAAGTAGTCTCCAGATATAATTAAACGTTATTCAGTTGGGGTGAGCTTATGCATGCAGCTTTTTTGTGGGCATTGCAATAATGTGCCGTTTGCCATATTTCTCTCTATGACGATAGGCCAGTTACATTCAGGACACGGGTGTTCAACCGGTTTATTATTAAGTGTGTATTTACAACTTGGATAGCAATCACAAGAATAAAATACTTTACCAAATTTATTACTGCGCGCGACTAAATGACCTTTTTTGCATTTAGGGCAACTTGGCAAAGTGTCTTCGCTTTGTTTTTCTTCATTTTCGTTAGCAATGTAATGGCACTGCGGATATCCCGTACACCCAATAAACATACCGTAGCGGCCATTTTTAACCACCAGCGGTTTGCTGCACTGCGGGCATGCTGAATCTTCAAGAACTTTAATTTCATTACTATCGTGATGTGCCAACGGCCTAATAAAGTCGCATTTGGGATAACTTGCGCATCCTAAAAAAGGGCCTGATTTACTATTGCGGATCACTAACTCTGAACCACACTGTGGGCATATCTCGTATTCTTTTTCGAGGGCGTGCTTGTTCGCCGAGAAAAGCGAATGGTCGATTTTACTCATGGTGATCCTAATAGGTTGGTGAATTTTCGCCTAATATACCCAAACCACTTAAAGATACAAGCAATGCCGTGCTTATCCGTTTAAGTAATTTGAGTACAATTAAGATAATTATCTCTAATGAAGAAGTTCGCTGGGTTCATCAAAAATCAAATCTTCCATTTGCTCATATGCCTCTTCAGAGCCAGGAACATTAAACAAAATCATAAGTACAATCCATTTTAAATCTTCTAGGCTTATGGTTGGTTTATCTAGTGAGGCTAAACAGTCCATTACCATCTCACGAGTTACATTGTTAATTACGCCTATTTGCTCAATAAACATTAAAAAGCCACGACACTCAGCACTGAGCCTTTGGCATTCACTATCGGTAAATATACGCACAGCATCTTTAGGGTTAGTAATAAGATAAGGAGACTCGTCACTGTGTTGTAAATCGGCGAGTTGCTCTAACCAATCGAGTGCTTTAAATATCTCAGGCTTATTAAAGCCCGCGCGCAATAGCTCATCGGTTAATTCATTTTGCTCTGCAAATATATCCGCTTCGCTATGAATGTAATTTTCAAAAAGATATAAAAGAATATCAAACATATTACCTTCCTGCGCTCAACTTAATATAACCATCTAACACTCGCTCAATCTGATCGTCTAATTCTAAATCGAGCAACCTAGCGAGCACTTTGTCTATTGGCCACTGCGCACGACGCACAATGTCGTCTACGCTGGTGACTTCAAAGCCAATACTATTTAAAACCTCGCATTGAGAATTTGCCTGAATAGGCTGCTCTTTGTTACATACATTATTGTCGTAAGTAAAACTCACCTCATCAAGAATGTCAGCCACGTTTTCTACCAGCTTAGCACCTTGCTTTATTAAAAAGTGACTTGCCTGCGCTAACGGATTTTTAATAGAACCCGGTACTGCAAATACCTCTTTATTTTGTTCAAGCGCGTAGCGTACTGTAATTAACGAACCACTTTTAATTTCAGCCTCAACAATAAGCACTCCCAACGATAACCCGGAAATAATACGATTTCGGCGCGGAAAGTTATGCGCATGAGCAGCTGCCCCTGGTAAAAACTCACTCACCAACAGACCGCTTTCTAAAACTTGGTCTGTTAATAGTTTATGGCGTTTAGGATAGTAAATATCAACCCCAGTACCAAGCACCGCTATGGTTTTACCCGTACCAGCAAGAGAGCCCTTATGTGCTGCTCCATCTATTCCCCGTGCCATACCTGAGGTAACTGTAATACCCGCTAAAGTTAACTCGTATGCAAATTCTGATGCTATTTCAAGCCCGGTAGGTGTGGCATTACGACTCCCTACAATTGCAATTTGTGGAGTAGATAATAACGAGACATCTCCCCTACAAAATAGTAATAAAGGTGCACTGGCAATCTGTCGGAGATCTTCTGGATAAAGCGCATCAAAAATACAGACAACGGTAATGCCCTGCTGCGCAATTAGTTGCTCATAATGGCTGACTTGTTGCCAATTGGTGTTGAGTAAATTACTCGCTTGATTAGCGGTTAATCCAAGCTGTAAAAGCTTGTCATGAGATAAGTCGAATAACGACCCAAGGGAATAGTTTGTAGATAGTGCTAAAAGGGTTTTGATACCCAACCCTTTACACATATAAAAGGCAAGCCAGTGGGCTAGCTTGCCAGATGACTGATCCATGCTCTCTCCTAGAGCACCGACTCGCTACTTCTTAATGAATAACTGCAATATCTCCAATGCGAATTGGGTGCTGGTTTTTAGTTATTAATGCATAACTTATTTTGTCATACACTTTAAAGACAATTAGCTCGCCAACTTTTTCTTTAGGCATAGTCCACGTTGTGCTCTCTTCGTCAGACTCACCACCAAATAATTGGCTCACATCAGATAAAAGCTTCTCGTATTTACTAGAATCTTCTGGATAACGAGGGCCACGAGGACCATCAATAACCGTTGGCGATTGACGTTCTAGATCTAATACATGACCCGCTTCTATGTTTTGTTCACTGCCTAAGTTTAGCACTACAACATCCATTGTGCTGAATTCTCTAACTTGTCGTGGGGAAGCAATAATATTCCCTGTTACGGGCTCAGAAGGACGGTGAATATTAAAGTACGCAGGAAGCATTTGACCTTCCATTGCCGGCATTAAAAAATCGCCTTGCTGAATTTCTCGTTTAACAGATTCAACACGTAATGACGAAGGCACACCATTGTGTTCATCACCCGCTCTAAACGCACGTGCGATACCAACGTAAGATGCACGCGTTGCTAACACTTCACCGGTTAAATCGGTGTAAGGGTCACCTTTATGGTAAATGGCATATGCTTTATGTACTTGTAAGTCGCCTTTAACATATAAAATATGGCCTAACGTTTGTGTTTTAGTATTTTCGTTAGCACCTAAAATATAAGGTTTGCCTTTAATATCGTCACTGTTCATTGCTTGCTCGTAACTGATATAAGGTTTGATCATTTCAAGCGGCAAAGTAGTAATAGCATTACGCCCTTTTGGTGTAATACGACCCTGAGGAGATAGCTTTCTATATCCTTTATTAATCACTAAACGTGGGTTTCCATCTGCATCGTATATCAGCGCTAATGCATCACCGGGGTAAATTAGGTGCGGGTTGTCAATTTGTGGATTCATTTGCCAAAGTTCAGGCCATAGCCAAGGCTCATCTAAATAGATGCCAGAAATATCCCAAAGTGTATCGCCTTTTTTTACAACATACTGTTTTGGTGCATCTTTTTTTATTTTAAGCACGTCAGCAACTACGGGAAACGCAGCACTTAACGTAAGCATGATTGCAAGTAATGGAGATTTCATTGAGCTTCCTTGTATTGTTTTTTCATTATTATTGCCCAAAACCTGTTAAAGGTGAACGCGAATGGCTAAAATAAGAGCATACAATACCCTAAATTAAGCACAAGTGAAAAAGGTAACTATGGCTAGGTTAGAAGTTTTAAGATTTCCAGATGAACGTTTACGTACTATAGCAAAAGATGTTGCACAAGTTGACGACACAGTACGCCAAATTGTAAAAGACATGCTAGAGACAATGTACGATGAAAATGGCATTGGACTTGCGGCCACGCAAGTAGATATTCATCAACGAATCGTTGTTATTGATGTATCAGAAGAGCGCGACGAGCCACTGGTATTAATTAATCCACAAATCATTAAAAAAGACGGCTCTACCGTTAGCGAAGAAGGCTGTTTATCAGTACCTAACTCGTATGCAAAAGTAGACCGCGCTGAAACAGTAACAGTCGCTGCACTTAACGAAAACGGTGAAGAGTTTGTACTAGATGCAGATGAATTACTGGCTATTTGTATTCAACACGAACTAGATCACCTTCAAGGTAAGCTGTTCATTGACTACTTATCTCCATTAAAGCGCCAACGTATTCGTAAAAAGCTTGAAAAAGAAGCTAAATTTGCAGATTAGTAATAAGTACCTTAGGAAAACTCAGTGACTCAACCATTACGCATTATATTTGCCGGTACGCCGGACTTTGCAGCACGTCATTTACAAGCGCTGATACAAAGCGAACACCAAATAGTGGGTGTATATAGCCAGCCAGATCGCCCTGCAGGTCGTGGTAAAAAATTAAAAGCCAGTGAAGTGAAAGCGCTAGCGCTTGAGCACAACTTACCGGTTTTTCAGCCACAGTCATTAAAAAATGATGAAGCACTAGCAGAGCTAACAAGCTTAAATGCCGACATTATGATTGTTGTAGCGTATGGCTTAATTTTACCTAAAGCTATATTAGAAGCCCCACGTTTGGGTTGTTTAAATGTGCATGGCTCTATATTACCGCGCTGGCGCGGCGCTGCACCTATTCAACGCTCAATTTGGGCAGGTGATGAGCAAACCGGCGTAACAATAATGCAAATGGATGAAGGGCTAGATACCGGCGATATGTTACATATAAGTCGCTGCCCTATTAGCACGACAGAAACTAGCGCTAGTTTATATACAAAGCTTGCTGAGCTAGGTCCAGACGCGTTAATTGAAACCATTAATAAATTAGCTAATGGCGAGATCACCCCTGAACCTCAAAATGATGAACTTGCTAACTACGCTAAAAAGCTTTCTAAAGAGGAAGCTAATATCGATTGGTCAATGAGTGCACTGCAAATTGAGCGAAACATTCGCTCTTTTAATCCATGGCCAGTGTGCTTTACCCAAATGGGTGGGCAAACAGTAAAGATTTATCAAGCGCAGGTTGTGCTGCAATCAGGTGATCCTGGGCAAATTTTATCAAGCGACAAAAATGGCGTAGTAGTGGCGTGTGGCGAACACGCTTTATGTATTACGCAATTACAGCCGCAAGGTAAAAAACCAATGGCAATTAACGACTTTTTAAATGGTCGTAGTGACTGGGTTACCCCTGGCACAATATTAGGCGAAAACAATGAGTAATGTTCCAAACGTACGAGCGCTGGCCGCTGAAACTTTATATAACGTAGTTGATAAAGGCGCATCGCTTAATCAAGAACTTCCATTTGCAAGCCAAGGCTTGCCGCCTAAAGATAAAGCGTTGCTACAGCAAATTTGTTATGGCGTTTTACGCTACTTACCTAGCCTTGAAAATTACTGCCAACACTTAGTAGAGCAGCCATTAAAAGGTAAACGTAGAATATTTCAGTTTTTATTATACGTAGGTATTTATCAACTGCAGCATATGCGCGTACCACCACATGCTGCAATTTCAGAAACTGTAAACGCACTGGCTCAACTGCGCGCTTTAGGATTAAAAGGGCTGATAAACGCCATTTTACGTAGTTTTCAGCGCCAACAAGCAGAGCTTGAAGAAAAAGCGAAGCTTATTCCGGTATGTTTATACAACCATCCAAATTGGTTTATTAAACAGGTGCAAACAGCCTACCCAGATAGCTGGGAAGCACTACTTGAAGAAAACCAGCAACAAGCACCAATGTGGCTTCGTGTAAATCAAGCACAATTTAGCACGCAAGAGTACAGCGAAATGCTTAGCGCTAACGATATTGAACACACCTTAAACCCTGACTTTATTGATGGGATTAAGCTTGCCAAACCACGTGATGTATTTTCGTTGCCTGAGTTTGATACAGGTGCATGTTCAGTACAAGATGCTGCAGCACAGTTGGCAGCCCGCTTTTTAGAACCTAAAGCAGATGACTATATTTTAGATGCCTGTGCAGCACCTGGCGGAAAAACGTGTCATATATTAGAGCTTGCTGATGCTGATGTACTTGCACTTGATAGCGACTCAACTCGCCTTGAACGCGTTAAGCAAAACTTAACTCGTATTGGCTTAGGTGCAGACCTACAATGTGGCGATGCCTCACAACCACATACTTGGTGGGACGAAAAATTATTTGATCGTATTTTGCTTGATGTGCCTTGTTCAGCCACTGGCGTAATTCGCCGTCACCCTGATATAAAATGGTTACGTCGCGCATCAGATATCGAAGACTTAGCTAAGTTACAAAACGATATTCTTGATAGCATTTGGCCACTGTTAAAACCAGGTGGCACATTGGTATATGCTACGTGTTCGGTTCTTCCACAAGAAAACCAACAGCAAGTTGCTAAGTTTTTAGCTAATAACGATGATGTAGAACATATACCTCTACACGAAAATGATACCGTAACAACGCCAGGTTTGCAGTTACTGCCCGGTGAAAGTGATGGATTTTATTACGCTAAGCTAGTTAAAAAAGCCTAATAGCCGTACACTAAATAGTTAGCCATTTATGAAACATTAAATGGCTATTTTTTTAATTAAATTATGATCAATACCACGGGTAAATAATGAAAATAATTATACTCGGTGCCGGGCAAGTTGGTGCTACGCTTGCTGAAAACTTAGTTGGCGAACAAAACGAAATTACCGTTGTTGATATAGACGGTAACCGATTACGTGAACTTCAAGATAAGTACGACTTACAAGGGGTTATGGGCCACAGCGCGCACCCTGATGTATTACGCCGTGCAGGCGCTGAAGATGCCGATATGATTATAGCGGTAACCAGTTCAGATGAAGTGAACATGGTTGCATGCCAAGTGGCGTACAGTATTTTTAAAACGCCCACTAAAATTGCCCGCATTCGCTCAGAGCAATATTTAAAATACCGCGAAAAACTATTTCAAAACGATGATTTACCAATCGATCATTACATTGCTCCCGAAGCACTGGTCACTAAGTATATTCGCCGTCTAATTGACTACCCTGGTGCTCTGCAAGTATTGCAGTTTGCTGATGGCATGCTCTCGTTAGTAGCCGTAAAAGCTTACTATGGGGGTTTATTAGTAGGTTATGCGTTATCTGCACTTAAAGAACATATTCCTAATGTAGAAACTCGTGTTGCCGCTATTTATCGTCAAGGTAAAGCAATAAAACCATTGGGTACCACCGTTATTGAAGCCGATGACGAAGTATTCTTTATTGCCGCTACAAAACATATACGCGCAGTAATGAACGAGCTACAAAAACTTGAGCGTTCGTACAAAAAAATTATGATAGCTGGTGGCGGTAACATTGGGGCAGGTCTTGCCCGCTCACTTGAAAAAAACCACACCGTTAAACTAATTGAACGCAGTAAAGAACGTGCCGAGCAACTCTCAGAAATGCTCGATAACACGGTCGTTTTTTGTGGTGACGCATCTGATCAAGAACTGCTCTCAGAAGAGCATATTGAACAAGTCGATGTATTTATTGCCGTAACCAACGACGATGAAGCAAACATTATGTCGGCCATGCTTGCAAAACGTATGGGCGCACAAAAAACCATGGTACTTATTCAACGTGGAGCTTACGTTGATTTGGTACAAGGCGGCGAAATAGATATTGCCATATCGCCACAACAAGCAACTATATCAGCGTTATTAACGCACGTACGCCGTGGTGATATTGTTAACGTGTATTCACTGCGTAAAGGCGCAGCAGAAGCCATTGAAGCGGTTGCTCATGGTGATGAAAACACATCTAAAGTTGTTGGGCGCGCGATTGCCGACATAAAACTTCCTGCAGGTACAACCATTGGGGCAATAGTACGTAATGACGATGTGTTGATAGCTCACGATGATACAATTATTATGTCGGGCGATCATGTCATCATGTTTTTAATCGACAAAAAACACATTACCGTTGTAGAAAAACTATTCCAAGTAAGTGCTATATTCCTTTAACTAGTTACTCTAATTAGTTAATTTAATACACAAAAAAGCCGCTGACTAAGGCGGCTTTAATGGAGTATGCTTAAATATTGATTACTGTACTTTTGAAAACTCTTCTTTAGAGATTTCACCATTACCATCAGTATCCAAATCATCAAAAATCTTTACAAGCTGAGGGTTAACCTTTGCTTCTTCCATTGTAATAGCACCGTTACCATCTGCATCAAAAGAGGCAAAATCTACTGCGGCATATGCTGCTGATGAAGATGCTAAAACGATAACTGCAAGTGTTGTATTTAATGTTTTCATAATAATATTCCTAGTAATATGGGAAGTCCTTTTCAAAGATCCCTGACTGTGAAAAATGTTTAATCTGAAAAGATTAATTAGTAATTAGCGAATTCTTCTTTAGAAAGCTCGCCGCTACCGTCGGTATCTAGCTCAATAAATTCAGCCATTAAATCTGTATCGACTGCCGCTTCGCTTGGGCTAATTGTGCCGCTACCATCGATATCAAGGCTGTCAAAATCTGATGCTGCAAATGCAGCGGAAGAAGATGCTAGTACTATAAGTGCTAATGCTTTATTTAAATGTTTCATAACTTAATCCTTCAATGTTCTATCAAAAAAATTGCTTCGTTTAACTCAAAACGTAATTTTTCACTTCCTTGTTATCCTCTTTCGTAAGCTCCCTTGCCTACTTAGGTGTCTTTGGCAACTCAGGATAAATACTTTTTAATTAAGCTTCTGAAAATTCTTCTTTTGATAACTCACCATTTTGGTCAGTATCAAGCTCAGAAAACATGCTCATTAGCTTTGCATCAACTGATGCTTCTGCTTGGCTAATTGTGCCACTGCCGTCTACATCCAGTGTGTCAAAATCTGTTGCAGCAAAAGCGGCTGAAGAAGATGCAATAGCGATAAGTGCTAAAGTTTTATTAATGCTTTTCATAATATGTATCCTTCAAATTTATGTGTGTGCGATTAAGTATTTCACTTTAAATCACGATTTCGTTCAGTACACTTAGGCTATTACAACTTAGATGCCAACATTTAAAAGCTATTAATTTTCAATAAGTTAAATATAAAACGTACAACAAGAAGGCGTTTTTAGAATAGTTATTGTTGCCCTTTAGCAACACGTTTTAAAGAGATGATATTAAAGTCATTAAAAACATATAGTTATGTTTATATAAAAAGATACATTTTTAAATGTACGGTTTTAAAAGGAGGGATTTAAAATAATAATTGAGATAAATTTTAACGAGGTAGCTTTAATAACAAAAAACAAGCTGTAAAAAACAATACGTAATCAATTGTTTTATTTAAATAATAATTTTAATTATGAAAGAGAGAAAAAACATTTTATAAATACTGACATAAAATGCCTTTTTGTTGCAAATAAGCGAAAACCTATTTATTCAACGGTAGGCTCAAGCGCAGAAGGGTCTATAAAATGCTCTTTCATAAAGGCTTTCATTTCATCCTCGCTTGCTAGTAGCTTAATTCCACAGTGCACGCCTGCGGCATGCTCTTTAACACTGCAAATTTCACCTTCAAAATCTTTATCACTGCTATTAAGTACGACAGTGCATTGCATATCTTTAATACTTTCAACTTGCTGATCGCCTCTAATATCAAACATTACACCAGTGAGTGAAATGTCTTTAATAAGGCCTTCAAGTACCCTATCGTCACTTAGCTTTAGCTTTGCAGGTAATAAGGTAGGTATGCGTGTTTGTGAGCGTAGCGCAAATAACTGCACTTGCTTTGGAAAGTTTATAAACACGAGTTTAGCGGGATGAGAGGCTACCGACATAATTTGCTGGCGAAACGCAATAACTTGCCCACCACTACCTTCAATAAGCGCTCTTACAACAACCATTACGCCATCACGTAAATAGTCACTCGCCACAGGTAAACGCTTTGCATTGGGATAATTTAAAATAATAAACTGTTTATCGAGTAAACCAACTAATTCAGTTTTAACACGCTTACTGCTTGTAGGTGTTAATATTTCTAGGTCGACTAAGCTGCCTACACTTATATGCTTTAGCTTTTCTAAATTTGTTGGCATATCCCTTTCCCAATAGTTCGTAATTTAAAACTTAAGCCGCTCGTTTATCCACGCCAAAAAGTAGGCGTAAATAACACTAATAAAGTAAATATTTCTAAACGACCAAACACCATTGCAATGGTAAGCAACCATTTAGCACCATCGGTTATAGCGCCATAATGCGATGCTACATCTCCTAAACCAGGCCCTAAGTTATTTAAACAAGCCGCAGTGGCTGAGAACGCAGTTATGTTATCCATACCCGTGCCCATAAGCGCTAACATAATAATAATAAACACCAACGCATATGCAGAGAAAAATCCCCACACGGCTTCTACTACTTTGTCTGGCAACGCCTTTCGACCCAGCTTGATTGAATATATAGCCCGTGGGTGCACCAAACGATTAAGCTCACGCACACCCTGCAAGTAAAGTAAGAACACGCGCACTACTTTCATACCACCACCGGTAGAGCCTGCACAACCACCAATAAAGCTCGAAAATATAAGTAAAATAGGTAAAAACAAAGGCCATGTTGAAAAGTTATCAGTAGCAAAGCCTGCTGTTGTACTCATAGAAACAGCTTGAAATAATGCCTGATCGAGGGTTTCATCGCCATTAGCAAATATTTCATTAGAGGAAAGTACGGTAAAACAAATAACCACCAGCGCTAATTGAATACACAAAAACACCTTAAACTCAGGGTCTCGAATATAAACTTGTATGTTACGACTGGCCACTGCGGCGTAATGCAGGGAGAAGTTAACAGCGGCAATAATTAAAAAGAACACACAAATAAAGTTAATTACAGGGCTGTCAAAGTGGCCCATAGAAGCATCGTAAGTAGAAAAACCACCTATCGCGACCGTTGAGAATGCATGACATATCGCATCAAACCACTCCATCCCGGCTGCCCAATAAGCCAGCATACAAGCAATAGTCAGTGACACATAAATATACCAAAGGTGCTTTGCTGTATCGGCAATTCGCGGGGTCATTTTGGAATCTTTTACAGGCCCAGGTATTTCAGCGCGATATAACTGCATACCACCAACACCTAGCATGGGGAGTATAGCGACAGCGAGTACGATTATACCCATACCGCCAAACCACTGGAGTTGCTGGCGATAAAACAACACCGACTTAGGTAAGTACTCAATACCGGTAAGTACTGTAGCGCCGGTGGTTGTTAAGCCAGAGAATGCTTCAAACACCGCATCGGCGAGCGATAAATTAGGTTCTTGTAAAAATATAAGCGGCAAGGACGCAAACGCCCCAAGTACCAGCCAAAACAAAACAACAATTAAAAAGCCTTCACGTGCTTTTAAGTCACCGTTTTCATGGCGGTTTGGGTAATAAGCCATCATGCCAATAACAACACTAAAGATAAATGCTAAAACAAAAGGAACACCACCACCGTCTTTATATATTAAAGACACCAGTGCCGGAGGCACCATGGTAATACTAAACAGCGCAACAAGTTGGCCAAGAATTTTTATGATGGTACGAAATTGCATTTAGCTTGTCGCTTTTATTATTAGTAAATTCAGGCTGAGTAGTATCAACCAAATTAAATAGGGTCAGTATGCATTACATGCAATTTGTGTAGGTTATTACTCTTTAATAGTTAACTCAACTGCGCCGTGACTTAAATCAAAAATATCTTTGATTGCTTGCTGAGCTTCGCGGCTATCTATTGTAATCACCCATTCAATATTAGCAGTAAATTGCTTATCAATATTAAGCACTTGATACTTTGTTTTTAATAACTGCTCAATCGCACCTTGCATGCTGTACTCACTACTCCCAGTAATTTCAACACTGGGAACTTTAAGTACCGTTTGCAATTTTACTAATGCATTATTTAATGAGCCACCATAAGCACGTACTAACCCGCCCGTGCCTAATTTTATGCCGCCAAAGTAACGTGTGACTACAGCTGTGATTTCGCCAAGGCCAGAACCCACCAGCACATTTAACATAGGTTTTCCTGCAGTGCCATTTGGTTCACCATCGTCCGAAAAACCATAAACATGGCTGCCACCGGGGTTGCCTGCCACATGTGCCCAGCAGTTATGACGCGCATCGCTATACTTTTCTTCAATGCTTTTAATAAATGCTTTAGCTGAATTTAAATCGGGGGTATGTGCAATGTGAACTATAAACGTACTTTTTTTAATTTCTTCTTGATGAAAAACGTCAGTAGCGGGATATTTATATTCAGACATATTTTAAACTTGTAAAAAGGGGGCCAAAAGGCCCCTTTAAATAATGTACGTATTTTAACGTGTATAAACTAATTAGTGTTAACTAGAATTAATCGAGCGCTAAATCTCGTGTCATATTCTCTAAGCTATCTTCGTGAACAATAATGTTATCTTCAATACGAATACCGCCAAATGGTTTAAATGACTCAACCTTTTCCCAATTAATAAATTGTTTATTATCGGTTTGCGCTAAATCACCTAGCAGTGAATCAATAAAGTATAAACCTGGCTCAATAGTAAACACTTGGTTTTTTTCGATCAGGCGAGTACAACGCAAGAACGGATGCCCTTCAGGCGATGGTTGATGTGTGCCCTTTTCGTCACTCATAAAACCGCCCATATCGTGTACTTGTAAACCAAGATGATGCCCTAGCCCATGTGGGAAGAAAGTAGAGGTAATTTTACGCTCAACAATTTCCTCAGCGGGTAGGTTAACAATTTTAAAGTCACTGAGTATTTGTGCAATACGGTTATGGCACTCAACATGTAAATCACCATAAAGCATACCCGGCTTTAAACCTTTACCTAACTCGATTTGTTGAACTGTCATCGCTTGTACAAGCTCAGCAAACTCACCCTGCTTTTTAAAATCATACGTACGAGTAATATCAGCAGCATAACCATTAAAGTTTGCACCAGCATCAATTAAAAATGAGTTATGAGTGTGTGGCGCTTGTGGATCAAAGTGCGTGTAGTGCAAAATAGCGCAGTTTTCGTTAAGCGCAACAATATTGCCATATGGCATTTCATTTTCGCTTTGACGTGTTGCCATTAAGTACGCTTGCTGAATGTCGAACTCGCTACCACCATTGAAGAATGTGTCGCGAGCAGCTTTATGCCCATCTACTGCAATGCGGTTAGCGTTGCGTAAACATTCAAGTTCGTACTGCGTTTTATAAGCGCGGTGGTAATGAAAATAGTTAAGTACAGGCTCAGGGTTCATAATACTAAAACCAAGTGCTTGCGCTACTTCAATGTATTCGCCCATGTAAGCGTATTTAGCTTTGTCGTATGGTAATAACTTTTCAACTTGATCAGGCTGAAGTAATAGCTCTATATCAAAGTACTCAGCCCAAAAGTCACGAGGCTCGTCTGGTACTTTATGCCAAAAATCTACCGGGCGATAAAATATGAGTTTTGGTTTGTCGCTGCCATTTACCACAATCCAGCAATGAGGATTATCAATAACCGGTAACCACGCTTTAAACTGTGGATTAACTTTAAATGGATAATACATATCATCTAAAAACTGGCGCTTAGCTTGGCCTGAATGAATTACTAATCCTTCTAACCCTTCGCTATTACAAATTGTACGAGTACGCTGTTGCAGTGTTGCAATATGTTCGGCGTATAAAACGGCTAATTTATCCATTGTTAATCCATCTGTTAAATTTAACTTGCTCTGAGTCTACCACTTAAACACTAAGCGCTCAAAAAAGGGGGATATTTAACATGTAAACATCCCCCTTATTAATACCTATACCTATCGTGTTAAGTTATTGGTCGATTGGTATCATATATTCAACCGCCCATTTTCATTTCGAGTAGCGGCGCTAATACATTACCTTCTCGGCCCATTCTTGTATGGTAAACCTGCCTGTACGCAAATACATTTTTTACGTAATCGCGGGTTTCGCGATACGGAATAAGCTCTACCCATAACTCAGCCGGAATAGCGTCATCAGGTAACCAACGCTTTATACGGTGATAACCCGCATTATAAGAAGCTGTTGCCAGCACCTCATTGCCATGGTTTTTCTTTTTTAAGTACTGTAAGTAACTCGTACCCAACCTAATATTTGTTTTAGGTTGATATAAACGACTACTTGTCACACTGCCTTTATTTACATACTCAGCAGTACTAGGTAATAACTGCATTAAACCACGTGCATTAGCATGCGAGCGTGCATCTGGCGCAAAAGAGCTTTCGCGCCTTGCGATAGCAATACTCCAGGCAACATCTATCTTGCTACGTTTACTGTAGCGCTCAAAAACATCTTGAAACGCAAACGGAAAACGTTGCTCTACGTTATCCCACGCTTTAATTTTTGCTAAAGTAAAAATAGTACTGTCGTGCCAACCTAAATCGGTAGATAGTTGTGATGCTGCTAGCTTTTCTTCATCGCTAGACGTATCCGTTAAATAATTCCACTCACGGCGCGCCGACGTAAAGCGCTCAATATCATAAAGTGCTTTTGCACGCTTAAAGCCAGGTGCATTACTTACTTTATCTACAAGCACCTTATCGACTGCTAAAGGTTGATTATTTAAATCAACGGGCAAACCTAAACGTGCTGCTGCTAAAAAGCCGTAATAATCACGATTAGCCGCTACTTTTTTCCAAATATCGTCTGCTTTTTGTTGCTCGCCACGTTTAGCATAGCTATAAGCTAACCAATATTGCTGGCCAAGGCTTAAATCCTCTTTTCCTGTAAAAAACGCAGCAATCCCTTCCCAATCTTGGGTTTTGAGCATATTGCCCAGTTGCCATTGAATAAGCTTGCTGTCTAATCGCTCTTTCGGCACTTTATTTAGCCAAAAGCTCGCTTGCTTATGCCCGCTTGAAGCAAGTGACAACGCAAAGGTGTAATACACGTCAGCTTTATCTTCATCACTATACTTAAATATTTTTTCTAGTTTTTCCCATGCTTTTAAAGCAAGCTCTTTATCGCGCCAAACCAAACGCTTAACACCATAAATTGCTATTTGGCCTTCTTTAGCCGACTTGTTTTTATATCGATATAATCCAGCTGCCGTGCTTGGATCTTTTCGCACTTTTAAATATAAGTCAGCTAAGTAACGATCCTTACTTGGCAATAAAGTTTTTAAGTAAGGTAATAAGCTTTGCGTCCCGCCTTGTGCAGCAAGTGTTACACGCTTCCAAACCGTTTCTTCTTTCATGTAGCCTTTTTTACGCCACGTAGAAAACAAACTATCACAGCCATTAGGTTGCGATTTACCAACGGCCCATAAGTCGGTCACCTGATTTAGAATCGCCTTTTCAGGCGCGCCCAAGTCGAGCTGAAAATCTAAATAAGTACAGGTAAGCCCAGTATTAGAAGTTTCACGGTAGTTGCGTATATACGCCGCTTTTTCATTGTTCTCTTTTAAATACTCCAACCACGCTTTGCGCACCGGCCACTCAAGCGGTGTATGCTGATATATATTTAAATAGTCTTCTATCTCTGCCTGATGCTTAATACTCGGGTGACGTTGCCAATATGTTTTTTCAACATACGGTTTTAACGGATGATTTAGGTTACTAACCGCTTGTTTAAAGTCTTGGTAACTTCCATACCTTACTTTTTTTTCGGCATCTAAAAAGGCATCGTTATCGATACTTGCCTCGGCAGAGTGAAGAGGGAAAATGAATGCAGCTGCCGCAACACTTAGTAAATATTTTTTCATAATGTCCTTTAATAAAAATTAAAGTAGTGAATAAAAACTTTTCAACCACCTTAGCACCAAACCAGCTATATTTTAACCAGTCGATTGTAACCGAGTTAAATTTTTCGTTGCATTTTTAATTTAAAGCAAGCACACTGATTGAAATGCAAACTCATCGTACCAGTCTTAGTTCGTCAACTAGGGAGAATAATAATGTTATATAAAAGCGATTCCTTTGAAGTTAGCTTCCTAAAGGAAAACATCGCCGAGTTTAAGTTTTGTGTTGCAGGTTCTGTAAACACATTATCTCAAAAAACTCTTTCAGATTGCGCAGCAGCATTAAAAGAATTAGCTGCCAATACTGATATCAAAGGCATGATTTTTACCAGTGATAAAGACCACTTTATTATTGGTGCCGATATCTTCGAATTTTTACCTACATTTACTAAACCTGAAGAAGAATTAGTAGTGTGGATCAAAAACGCAACCGACGTTTTTGATGCAATCGAAGATTTACCATTCCCAACTCTAAGCGCTATAAACGGTATGGCACTTGGCGGTGGTTGTGAGTGGGCACTTGCTACCGATTATCGTGTGGCAAGCGAAACAGCTAAAATGGGCCTACCAGAAGTTAAACTTGGCATAATGCCTGGTTTTGGTGGCACAGTGCGCTTACCACGTATCATTGGCGCCGATAACGCGATGATGTGGATTACCTCAGGCGCAGAAAACCGCGCAGCAGATGCCCTTAAAGTAGGTGCGTTTGACGCGGTAGTTAGTGCTGACAAACTTTTAGAGTCAAGTGTATCAACACTTGAGCTGGCGATTGCTGGCAAGCTAGATTGGCAAGCAAAACGTAACGTAAAACTACAGCCACTTAAATTAAACCGTGTTGAGCAAGGCATGAGCTTTGCTATGGCAGAAGGTATGGTAATGGGTAAAACCAAAGGCCACTATCCTGCACCGGTTATGGCTGTACGTACTATTAAAGCAGCGGCAAACTGTACTCGCGATGAAGCAATGGCAATCGAAAACGCTAACTTTGCTAAATTAGCACGTACACCTGAAGCAGCTGCACAGACAGGTATATTCCTAGCTGACCAATACATTAAAGGTAAAGCACGTAAATTTGCTAAACAAAGCGATGTAGAAATTAAACAAGCCGCTGTATTAGGTGCTGGTATTATGGGTGGCGGTATTGCATACCAGTCTGCTTATAAAGGCACTCCTATTATAATGAAAGACATCCAACAAGATGCGCTTGATTTAGGTATGGGTGAAGCGTCTAAGTTATTAGGCGCAAAAGTTAAGCGTGGCCACATGCCAATGGAAAAAATGTTGGCAACACTTAGCAAAATTAAGCCAACACTTAACGCGTCAGACCTACAAAGTGCCAACATTATTGTTGAAGCCGTTGTAGAAAACCCTAAAGTTAAGCAAGCAGTACTCGCTGATCTTGAAAAGACCATGCCAGAAGGTACGGTACTTACTTCAAACACATCAACTATTTGTATTGATTTATTAGCAGAAGCACTCGATAAACCAGAAAACTTCTGTGGTATGCACTTTTTCAATCCAGTGCCCAAAATGCCATTAGTAGAAATTATCCGTGGTGCTAAAACGTCAGATAAAACAATTAATGCAGTAGTCGATTACGCGCTTAAATTAGGTAAATCGCCAATTGTTGTTAATGATTGCCCAGGCTTCTTTGTAAACCGTGTTTTATTCCCTTACTTTGCAGGTTTTAGCAAATTAGTGGTTGAAGGCGCTAACTTTGCAAAAGTAGATAAAGTAATGGAAAACGTATTTGGCTGGCCTATGGGTCCGGCTTACCTACTTGATGTTGTAGGTATTGATACAGCGTTCCATTGTACTGGCGTAATGGCCGACGGTTTCCCTGAACGTATGGCGCGTGCTGATAAAGACCCTGTGACTATTTTTGCCAACGAAAAACGTTTTGGTCAAAAGAACAAAGCCGGTTTTTACAAATACGAAACAGATCGTCGCGGTCGTCTTAAAAAGTCTCATGACGAGACAGCAGTTGAGCTACTAAGCCCAATTACAGACGCACCAAAAGAATTTGATAAACAAGAAATCATCGACCGTTGTATGATTCCAATGATCAACGAAGTGCTACTGTGTTTGCAAGAAGGCATTGTTGCCTCTGCGCAAGAAGCAGATATGGCATTAGTTTACGGTGTTGGTTTCCCTCCATTTAGAGGCGGCGCGTTCCGTTACTTAGATCAAACTGGTTTGGCTAACTTTGTTGCAGCAGCAGACAAATACGCTCACCTAGGTGCGATTTACCAAGTATCTGAGCAAACTCGCAAGTGGGCCGAAGAAGGTCGTGTTTTCTATAAGGTGGAAGGTTAATATCATGAATAATCCAGTAATTGTAGATTGTATCCGCACACCAATGGGTCGCTCTAAAAGTGGTGTATTCAAACATAAACGTGCTGAAGACTTAAGCGCACATTTAATGAAAGGCTTACTTGATCGCAACCCAGCAGTTGATCCAGCATCAATTGACGATATTTATTGGGGTTGTGTACAGCAAACATTAGAGCAAGGTTTTAACGTAGCACGTAACGCAGCATTACTTGCAGGTATTCCACACAGCGTACCAGCTGTAACGGTTAACCGTTTATGTGGATCGTCAATGCAAGCATTGCATGACGCAGCACGCGCAATAATGACAGGCGCTGGCGACACTTACCTAATTGGTGGTGTTGAGCACATGGGTCACGTACCTATGACTCACGGCAACGACTTTCACCCAGGCCTTGCAACAACGATTGCACAAGCATCGGGCTCAATGGGTTTAACAGCAGAATACCTTGCAACGCTTCATGGCATTAGCCGTGAGCAACAAGATGAATTTGCTTACCGCTCACATCAACGTGCACAAGCGGCAACTGTTGAAGGCCGTTTTCGTCGCGAAATTTTAGCAATGGAAGGTCACGCAGCAGATGGTTCTCTTATATTAGTTGAAGACGACGAAGTAATTCGCCCAGAAACAACAGTAGAAGGCCTATCAAAGCTTCGCCCTGTATTTAATCCTGCATCGGGCACGGTAACAGCCGGTACGTCTTCTGCACTTTCTGACGGCGCATCTGCAATGTTAGTAATGAGCGAAGAAAAAGCAAAAGAACTTGGCTTACCAATTCGTGCGCGCATTAAAGCAATGGCAGTCGCTGGTTGCGATCCATCAATTATGGGTTACGGCCCAGTACCAGCAAGTAAAAAAGCACTTGCTCAAGCCGGTATTACAATTGATGACCTAGGCGTAGTAGAACTTAACGAAGCCTTTGCAGCACAATCATTACCTGTAATGAAAGATTTAGGGTTAATGGATGTTGTTGACGAAAAAGTGAATTTAAATGGCGGCGCAATCGCACTTGGTCACCCTCTGGGTTGTTCGGGTTCGCGTATTAGCACATCGCTTATTCACTTAATGGAAGACAAAAATGTACGATACGGTTTAGCAACTATGTGTATTGGTTTAGGCCAAGGCATTGCCACTGTATTTGAACGTGTTCAAGACTAATTAGTTTTAAACATGTAAAACCATCTTGGTGATTAAAAAGGCGGACTGATTTTATTCAGTTCGCCTTTTTTATTAGCTTTAATTAAGTGAAAACGACCCTTTATCAAACAAGCATGTAACAGCGTAATTATGTGATCGGGCGTATTATTAAATAAAGTCTTTTGCAGCAATAAAGTTTCAAATAATATGGGCATATTAAGATAAGTAAAATAGTTAAATTACACTTAAAATTGCGTTAAACTCCCAAACTTATTAATTGCTATACCTAAGCACTCGTGTACACAGCAACCACTTTAATTAAACAGGCCAATTTATTATGAGCTTTGATAATCCCGATCACCAATTAGATGCCATAGGCCTTCGCTGCCCAGAGCCAGTAATGATGGTACGTGCTGCTATTCGTAAAATGAGTGATGGTGAAACGTTATTAATAACCGCAGACGATCCGTCAACGACTCGAGATATTCCGAGTTTTTGTACGTTTATGGATCACACGCTGGTGGCTAAAGATGCAGAAGAAGCACCGTATAGATATGTGGTTAAGAAAGGGTTGTGAGCTATCAGCTATTAGAAAATTTATTGGTTAAACTAATTAAATCCAAATAGTTTTTAAAAGTTAATTTGTTAACACCAAAGAAAGTCATATGTGCTTGCAGTAATTGAGACTCAGTAATTTTATGCCTTCCATCATAACCAAACATATTCATATAACCATCAGTCTTGATACTGTTTGCTCTACCCAATACTTTTCTAAAGTATTCAAAATATGACAAAATATTTATCTCTGAAAAGCTAAGATGTTGTTGTATTAGATTCTGATGTTCATAACTTTTTAAATTTAATATCTGCTTATAACTATCGGGTTGTTGAGCCATTGAAAGCATCTTTTCTAATGTTTCAGGGAGGTTGAGACTTTCATCTGAAACTTTTGAATTAGCGTCGTTCAAATCAAACACAAAATGGTAATCACTAAAGAATTGATGAAAATAATCAAACTCTGGTTTATCAAACATGTATAAACATATCAGTACTGATAAAATTACAATGTCTACGGTTTTCTCTCTCTCTATTAACTCAATAGATGTTAGTAATCTATCAGCCAATTGTATTGCAGACCTTGGTGCTAGCTTTTTCCAATGAGCAATTTTTACAACTAGTAATGAGATTTGCTTTTTAAGCTCTTCATCATTTGTAGTAAGAAATGGAAAAAGCAAAATACTACGCTCTTTCAATTTATCGCTATGCAAAATTGAGAAGTCACAATTAGCCTCAAGTAGAGAAGCTGAAACATTCACGTCAAGATGATATTTTGTATCGAAAAAGCGTCTTAAATAATTATCTGCATTAAAGTTACTTCCATATAAAGCCTTGATAGTATGCTGTAGCTCTTCAGTATGTGTTGAAACGATAATTACCAAACCTTCTATATCAAAAATATGCTTTATTGCTTCTAGCATCTCTACAGCGAACGTTGGTCGGCACCGATCTAACTCATCTATAAAAATAAACGCAGGATAACTTCGAGCTATTGCTTGTAAGTCTCCTTTTGGCTTTTCAATCGAGTATTTTACTAACTCCTTAATGGTGCGCTTTAGCTCATTTACCCCCTTCTTATAGTCACTATGTTCTTTAAATGCTTGTGTTGTCATTGCTTCCATAGCTGCTGACAAATCTAATGGTTTATTATTTTGTGTTGATGAAGAAGTACCATCTGTGTCAGAGTTTTCGTCTACAAATAGGTCTTCAATATCAAAGCCACCATATCGCTTAACCAATGCTGCTAAAATTTTTGGTAAGACAGATATACCTATATTTTTAAAGCTTTTTCTTTTGGCTTGAGTTAAATGACTTTTGTTGATTGTTTCTAAAAGTTGCTCTTGTATTTCAGCAAGCACTGTAATAATAGGTGAATCCATAAAATCATTCGACCAAGCATCTATGTAAACAACCGGATGTTCATGCTTTAAGTTTTCAGCCCAACGTTTTACGAAATAAGTTTTACCTGCCCCCCATTCCGCATTTACGTTAATTACATAAGAGGATTTATTGGGCTTCTCCCTATTCGCATTTGAGCGACGAACAAGGATCTTAGTAAGCAGTTCTGCATCTTGCTTTCTATTTAGTTGATCAGCAGGATAAGTAATATCATCAATTTTTATTTCTTCGTTCCATTCTTTAGTTTTCATACAACGTCCTTGTCACAAATCCATTAATTCACTCGGGCAGCTTTAAAAATACAGCTATCACTTCTTCGTTATCGTCACTTGTGGCTTGTCGTAGTCACTGTAATCAATACTTACTATGTATGTGCCTTTTATTGCTGGTGTGAAACTAAAGTAGTTATAAATAGTATTACAGTCTGCGATAGCTGGTTGGCCGAGTGTTAGGCTTTGCCCTGCTGGTTGTGAGTCGCTGTAACCACAGTTGTAGCCTTCACTAAAATCGGCATCAGCTATTTTAAATTCGTACACTTTACCAGGCGTCGAAAATTTAACTTCTGCTTGATAAAGCGCAGGGCCAACTGGCGCAAACTGATACTGGGGTTCTGCATCCCATAGTGTAAAGTCGCCACGTAAGTAAATTGTGCGGTCAAGCTCTTGCTGAGGTAATACATCGTTAATCGAAATTTGGCTTGTACAGGCAGTAAGTAAACTGGCAAGCGCTAACGTTAAAATTCTTTTCATGGAGATCATCAATGAGTATCCTTTGCATACAGTGAAAACTAAAAAGCCAGCAAAACGCTGGCTTTTAAAATTGTTAATCGGTGTTATTTTTGTAAAACAGAAATATCTGCAATACCTAAAAACAATCCGCTTAACTGGCTTAGCAGCGCAAGACGATTTTGCTTAACTGCTTCATCGTCGGCCATAACCATTACGTTGTCAAAAAAGTTATCAACACTTTGTCGAATACCGGCCAATTGGCTTAATGCTTCTTGGTAGTTTCCATCTGCGTAAAGTGGTGCAAGGTCAGTGGCAAATTTTGCTACTTGTGATGCCAATACTTTTTCAGCGTCGTCGCTTAATAAGCTCTCATCAACACTACCTTGGCTGGTAATGTCGTTTTTAGCCAGAATGTTACCTACACGCTTATTAGCTGCTGCAAGCGCTTCTGCTGCGTCTAATGTACGGAAGTGGCTTACGGCTTTAACACGGCGATCAAAATCAACAGGTTTAGTCGGACGACGTGCAAGCACAGCTTGAATTACGTCTACTTCAATACCTTCGTCTTGATACCAAGCACGGAAGCGTCCTAGCATAAATTCAAATACGTCAGTTGATACATTTAAGTTAGTTAACTTGTCGCCAAACAATGTTTGCGATTTAGCTACTAGGTCTAAAATATCAAGTGGTAGCTCTTTTTCTACCATAATGCGAAGTGCACCAATAGCAGCACGACGAAGAGCAAATGGGTCTTTGTCACCCTTAGGTGCTTGGCCTATACCAAAAATACCCACCAGCGTGTCAAACTTATCAGCAATCGCTACTGCGCAGCTAATTAAGTTTGTAGGTAAGTTGTCGCCTGCAAAGCGTGGCATGTACTGCTCGTTTTGCGCTACGGCTACATCTTCGGCTTCACCATCGTGGCGAGCGTAATGCATTCCCATTACACCTTGCACGTCGGTAAATTCCATTACCATTTCAGTCATTAGGTCAGTTTTACTTAATAAGCCTGCACGCTGTGCTAGTACTTTATCAGCACCTAATTGCTCAGCAATATAACCTGCAAGCTCACTAATGCGCTCAGACTTATCTTTAAGCGTACCAAGTTGCTTTTGGAACAATACGCTATCAAGCGATTCTAATCGGCTTTCTAGAGTTTTCTTTTTATCTGTTTCAAAGAAGAACTGTGCATCGGCTAAACGCGGGCGCACTACTTTTTCGTTACCAGAAATAACCACACTTGGATCTTTACTCTCGATGTTAGATACAAACAAAAATTTATTTAAAAGTTTGCCGTTTTGATCTAATAACGGAAAGTATTTTTGATCGTCTTTCATGGTGTAAATTAACGCTTCGGCTGGTACATCTAAAAATGCTTCTTCAAATGTTGCCGTTAAAGTAACTGGCCACTCTACAAGTGATGTTACTTCTTCTAGTAAATCTTCATCCATTGCAACAACAGCATTAACTGCTTTTGCAGCCTCTTCTATTTGCGTACGAATTTGTGCTTTACGTTGTTCGTAATCAGCAATAACGTAAGCAGATTTAAGTACGTCAAAAACGTCGTCCGCATGGTTTATGCTAATTTTTTCTGGGTGATGAAAACGATGACCCTGAAGCTGGTTAGTTATTTTCTTACCAAGAATTTCGCCTTCAAGTAGCTCATCACCAAACAAAATAGTTACCGTATGCACAGGACGAATAAATTGTGTTTTATTCGCGCCCCAACGCATTGGTTTAGGAATTGGTAATTTAGCCAACGCTTTAGTAATTGCACCAGTCATTAGCGTTTTAGTTTCTTGCCCTGCTACTTTAGCAATGTGCAATAACCATGCGCCTTTGTCTGTTTCGAGTGTTTGTGCGTCTTTTACTTCAATACCACAACCACGTGCCCAACCCATTGCTGCTTTTGTTGGGTTACCGTCACCGTCAAATGCGGCTTTAGTTGCTGGACCGCGTTTTTCAACTTCTTTGTCTTGTTGCTTAGCTTCAAGCGCTTTTACTTGTAAACCTAAACGACGAGGCGATGCATACCAGCTTACGCCTTGATGTGCTAACTCTAGTGTTTCAAGCTCTGCAGTTAAGTTTGCAGCAAAGGCTTCTGCTAATTTACGCAGTGCTTTTGGTGGCAACTCTTCTGTGCCAATTTCTACTAATAAATTTTGTGCTGACATACTTACTTATCCTTACACAGCGGGAAACCAAGCGCTTCGCGTTTGTCATAGTAACTTTGTGCACACGCTTTTGATAACGCACGTACTCGTAAAATATAACGTTGACGTTCGGTTACCGAAATTGCGTGGCGTGCGTCTAGTAAGTTAAATGCGTGCGATGCTTTCATTACTTGCTCGTAAGCCGGTAGTGGTAAGTTTGCTTCAATTAACTTTTGGCTCTCTGCTTCACATTTATCAAACTGAGCAAATAAGTCTTCTACATTTGCGTGTTCAAAATTGTAAGTAGACTGCTCTACTTCATTTTGATGGAACACGTCGCCGTAGGTTACGCGCCCTAGTGGACCGTCTGCCCATACTAAGTCGTAAATACTATCTACGCCTTGAATGTACATTGCTAAACGCTCTAGGCCGTAAGTGATCTCACCCGTTACTGGTGAACACTCAATACCACCAACTTGTTGGAAGTAGGTAAACTGCGTTACTTCCATGCCGTTTAACCAAATTTCCCAACCTAGGCCCCACGCACCTAACGTAGGTGATTCCCAGTTGTCTTCTACAAAGCGAACTTCGTGAGTTAGTGTATCGATACCCATAGCCGCTAAAGAGCCTAAATAAAGCTCTTGGATGTTATCTGGCGATGGCTTTAAAACTACCTGAAATTGGTAGTAGTGTTGTAAGCGATTTGGATTTTCACCGTAGCGACCATCGGTAGGACGACGACACGGTTGCACGTATGCACTCGCCATTGGCTCTGGACCAATAGACTTTAAAAAAGTTTGCGGGTGAAATGTCCCTGCGCCCACTTCCATATCAAGTGGTTGAATAATGACACAGCCTTGCTGCGCCCAATAATCCTGTAAAGCCAGGATCAAACCTTGAAAGGTTTTTACGTCATATTTTTGCATATTTGGCTTTTTACTATCTAAGAAGTAGCGTGAAAATTACCCTTAGTATACCGTGTGTACACTCAGGTTTTAAGCAGTTTGTGTAATTGAAGAAAATAAAAAAGGAGCCATTAGGCTCCTTTTTCTATGTGAGCAATATTTTTTACACGTCTAAGTTAACTACACGTAGTGCGTTCTTTTCAATAAACTCACGACGAGGCTCTACTTGGTCACCCATTAAGGTCGCAAATAATTGATCCGCGCCAACAGCATCTTCGATCGTTACTTGTAACATACGGCGAGCACTAGGATCCATTGTGGTCTCCCAAAGCTGGCTTGGGTTCATTTCGCCCAGTCCTTTATAGCGTTGAATATAGATCCCGCGCTTCGATTCTGTGATCAACCATTCCAAAGCATCCACAAAGTTATCAACAGGTTTTGTTTTCTCACCACGTTGAATATATGCACCTTCGCTAAGGATGTTTGCGATGTTAGTACCAGTCACAGCAATGCGTTGGTAGTCACGTGACGCAATAAAGTCATAATGAAGTACGTGTGCTTTATCTACACCGTGCTGACGAATATTCACAACCGGGTAATACATATTACGCTCAGCATCATGCTCTGTACCAGCATGGAAAATAGTCGCATCTTCATCACGTGCAATCAGGTCGTCAACCAACACTTTAGTCCAAGCAATTACTTTAGCTTCATCTGAAAGGTCATCAGTTTTCAATTCTGTTTGATAAATTAAGCGTTCCATTACCGTGTTAGGGTATTTACGCTTTAAACGCTCAATTACTTTAACTGTGTTTTGATAATCGTGAACGATTTCTTCTAGTGCCTCACCTTCAAGAGCTGGTGCATCTGTACTTGCATACAACGCTGCACCATTAAGAGCAAGCGATGTTAGGTATTCAACTAATGCAGGGTCATCTTTAATATAACGCTCTTGCTTACCTTTTTTCACTTTATAAAGTGGTGGTTGAGCAATGTAAATATAGCCGCGTTCTACAATTTCAGGCATTTGGCGATAGAAGAATGTTAATAGTAACGTACGAATGTGAGAACCATCCACGTCCGCATCGGTCATGATTATAATGCGATGGTAACGTAATTTCTCAGGGTTATATTCGTCACGACCAATACCACACCCTAATGCAGTAATTAGTGTTGCTACTTCTTGCGAAGATAACATTTTATCAAAACGTGCTTTTTCTACGTTTAAGATTTTACCTTTAAGCGGAAGAATAGCTTGGTTTTTACGGTTACGTCCCTGCTTGGCTGATCCGCCAGCAGAGTCCCCTTCCACTATATATAGTTCAGATTGGGCAGGATCTTTTTCTTGGCAATCAGCTAGCTTACCAGGTAAGCCTGCTAAGTCCATTGCACCTTTACGACGTGTCATTTCACGGGCTTTACGCGCCGCTTCACGAGCACGTGAGGCATCAATAATCTTACCTACAACAATTTTGGCATCAGTTGGGTTTTCTAATAAAAACTCAGTGAATTTTTCAGCCATTGCTTGTTCAACTGCAGACTTAACTTCACTTGAAACGAGCTTGTCTTTAGTTTGCGATGAGAACTTAGGATCAGGAACTTTAACACTAACAACAGCCGTTAAGCCTTCACGGGCATCATCACCGGTAGCATTGCTGGTTGTTTTAGCTTTTTTGTTAAAGCCTTCTTTTTCCATGTAGTTATTAAGTGTACGTGTTAGCGCTGATCTAAAACCGGCTAAGTGAGTACCACCATCACGTTGTGGAATATTATTTGTGAAACAGTAAATGTTTTCTTGGTATGCATCATTCCACTGCATTGATACTTCAACGCTAATACCATCTTCTTCACGTTCGTGAGTAAAATGGAATACACCTTTATGTATAGGTGTTTTATTACGGTTTAAGTATTCAACGAAAGCTTGAATACCGCCTTCGTATTTAAAGTGGTCAGATTTATTTTCTTCACGTTCATCATTTAAAATGATGCTCACACCTGAATTTAGGAATGAAAGCTCGCGTAAACGCTTAGCTAAAATTTCGTAATGAAAATCTAAGTTTGTGAATGTTTCACCACTTGGCCAAAAACGCAGTTCTGTACCAGTCGTGTCTGATTCACCAATAACAGCTAAAGGTGCATCTGGAACACCCATAGTGTAAAACTGCTCATGAAGTTTACCTTCACGGCGAACTGTAAGTTTTAGCTTTTCTGAAAGTGCATTTACAACAGAAACACCAACACCGTGTAAGCCACCAGATACTTTATAAGAGTTATCATCAAACTTACCACCGGCATGAAGTACCGTCATAATAACTTCGGCTGCTGATACGCCTTCTTCTTCATGGATAGAAGTTGGAATACCACGACCGTTATCTCGTACTGAGACAGAACCGTCTAAGTGAATCGTTACATAAATATCATCACAATGACCTGCTAAGGCTTCATCGATCGAGTTATCAACGACCTCAAACACCATGTGGTGTAAGCCTGTGCCATCATCGGTGTCCCCAATATACATTCCAGGACGCTTTCTTACTGCGTCTAATCCTTTAAGTACTTTAATACTCGACGAGTCATAATTCTCAGACATGGTTAATCCCACTTATCTTGTTATTAGGTTGCCATGTTTCACGTGGAACATTTGTAGTTCTCGTTGCATGGGTTCCACCACAGCAGAAATACTTTCAGACAAAATTGAAGAGATAAAAATTTGAGAACTGCAGTGAGCAAGTAATTGTCCCACTTTCTCTTTTGTATCTTCGCCTAACTCTGAAGGTAGATCATCTATTAGCAATATAGATTGCTTATCTGTCTCTGACTCAATTAAGCTATTTTGCGTAACTTTTAACGCATATAATAGTAACTTCAATTGACCGCGTGAGAATGTATTCTCCACACTGTTGCCAGCGACACTAAAACTAAAATCGGCCTTATGAGGGCCTTTACTTGTAAATCCTTGGCGAGCATCTCGCTCAAAGTTTTGCTCTAACGCATCTGCAAGAGATTCGGTCTCTTTCCAGCCTGCGTTAAAGGTCATTTCTAAATCACGTACAAGCGTTAATTCTGCACACATTTTATCAAAAAACTGCTGCTTAAACCTACTTATATACGCCAATCTTAATTTATTTATTTCTTCAGCCAGTCTAACAAATTCTTTGTCCCAAAACTTAATTTGGTCAAAATAATTCTTGGGCTTAGTTTTTAACAATGCATTACGTTGTTTAAGTACTTTATTGAACGATTGCCATAAAAAAAAGAACTCATGTTCCACGTGGAACAAACCTAAATCTAAAAACTTTCTGCGCTCTTTAGGCCCACCAAAAAATAAAGAATAACTCTCTGGTGTAATAATTTGCACTGGCATGAGTTGAGCTAGTTCGGATATTTTACGGCTCGCCTTACCTTGAATTTTTAAATTAGTTTCACCCGTTTGGGTTTTACTAATACCAATTGGAATAGATAAGTCGTGTATTGTTTTGCGCCCGTGAATTACAAACTGCTCTTGCTGATGCGCGATAATACTTTTGTGTTTTGGAGTACGAAAAGATTTGCCGTGAGAAAGGTAATAGATAGCCTCTAAAAGGCTGGTTTTTCCGCTGCCATTTTCACCATATATTATATTAACGCCGTTAACTGGTTCTAGCGTCAGCGCCTCAATATTACGAAAATATTTGAGGCTCAAATGACTTAAGCTCATTATGTATTTATAGTCTTATAAACGCATAGGCATAACAACGTACATTGCTTCTTCATCGCCTGCACCTTCAATTAATGCACTGCTGTTTGAGTCGGCTAATGTAAATAGTACGTCTTCTGTTTTTAATGTGTTTAGTACGTCTAATACGTAAGACACGTTAAACCCTATTTCTAGGTCGGCACCTTCGTAACTTACTTCAACAACTTCTTCAGCTTGTTCTTGCTCTGGGTTGTTGGCCGTAATTTTTAATAAACCATTTGATAAGTTTAAGCGTACGCCACGAAACTTTTCATTAGATAAAATAGACACTCGTTGGAACGCATTACGTAACCATTCTCGGTTAGCTGTAATTACTTTGTCGCCACCACGTGGTAATACACGACGGTAATCTGGAAAACGCCCATCAACCAGTTTACTTGTAAATGTAAACTCAATATCAATAATACGGATATGGTTAGCACCAAACTGAATTGTTACCAATTCATCGTCAGCTACCATAAGGCGCATAATTTCTTGCACACCTTTGCGAGGTATAATTAATTGACGTTGTGTATTAAGCGATTGCGTTAATTGCTTTTGCGCTATAGCTAAACGGTGACCATCTGTTGCTACTGTTTTTATATCGGTATTATCTACTTCAAACGACATACCATTTAAGTAATAACGTACGTCTTGATTTGCCATCGAAAAATGCGTGCTTTCGAGTAACTTACGAAGCTCTAAACGAGTTAGTTGAAATTCAACCTCTCCGTCCCACTCTTCTAAATTAGGAAAATCATCAGCCGATAAAGTCGTTAATGAAAAACGGCTTTTACCACTGGTTAAAAGTAATTGATGCTCTTGCAAGCTTAAAGTAATGTCTGAACCATCTGGTAGACTTTTACAAATATCGAGTAACTTTTTAGCGGGTAACGTTAGTTTTGTATCGGCAATATCATCACCTACAAATACGCCAGAAACTAATTCAATTTCAAGGTCAGTACCCGTCATTGAAAGTTGTCCGTTTTCTACCACTAACAAAACGTTAGATAAAATTGGCAACGTGTGTTTGCGCTCTATTGCGCCCGACACTTGCACCAATGGCTTTAAAAATTGTTGTCTTGATATTGTTATTTGCATAATAAAGTCAGCCCTAAGATGACAATGTTCTTATTAAGTTTTGGTAATCTTCTTTAATCTCGTGGCTTTCGTCACGTAGTGATTTTATCTTACGACATGCATGTAATACGGTCGTATGATCGCGTCCACCAAATGCGTCACCAATCTCAGGTAAGCTGTGATTAGTTAATTCTTTAGACAATGCCATAGCTACTTGGCGCGGCCTCGCTATAGAGCGGCTGCGGCGCTTAGATAACAGGTCTGATATACGAATTCGATAGTACTCAGCAACAGTGCGCTGAATATTGTCTATGGTAACCAGTTTATCTTGCAAGGCAAGTAAATCGCGTAGCGCTTCTTTTACAAAATCGATTGAAATAGGACGACCGGTAAAGTTCGCATTAGCGATTACACGGTTAAGTGCACCCTCTAGTTCACGAACATTTGAACGTAATTTTTTGGCAATAAAAAAAGCAACTTCGTGTGGTAAGTTAATCTTACTTTGCTGGGCTTTTTTCATTAAAATAGCAACGCGTGTTTCAAGCTCTGGTGGCTCAATCGCAATTGTTAATCCCCAACCAAAACGTGATTTTAGCCTGTCTTCAACGCCTTCAATCTCTTTAGGGTAACGGTCAGAGGTTAAAATAATTTGTTGGTTGCCTTCAAGCAATGCATTAAAGGTATGAAAAAATTCTTCTTGTGAACGCTCTTTGTTAGCAAAAAATTGAATATCATCAATCATTAATGCATCAACACTACGGTAATAACGCTTAAATTCTTCTATCGCATTATTTTGAAGTGCCTTTACCATGTCTTGAACAAAGCGTTCTGAATGCATGTAAACAATTTTAGCATCTGGCTTATTTGCCATAATGCCATTACCTACTGCATGTAATAAGTGAGTTTTACCTAAACCAGTGCCACCGTATATAAATACAGGGTTAAAAGCAGAGCCAGGATTGTCGGCAACCTGTGTGGCCGCAGCTTTTGCTAGTTGGTTTGATTTACCTTCAACAAAGCTATCAAAAGTATAGTTTTCTTTAATGTTAGATTTGTAACCTGACTTAGGTGCAGGTTCAACAACTGGCTTTTGCTCGCGAGGCTGTTGTTTTGCTGAAGCGTGTGCACTTGGTGCCGATTGAGTTTCTATAACCGGTGCAGCTTGTGCATTTAATAAAGGTTTACTACCTACATCAAAACGTAGTTTTGGTGCTTCAACACCACAAATCTCTACTAGTAATTCGTTAATTCTATTTAGGTACTTTTCTCTCACCCAATCAAGCACAAAGCGATTAGGTGCATAAATCGTCAAGGTATCTTCGGTACTTTCTGCTTGTAGCGGTCTTACCCACATACTGAATTGCTGCGAAGGCAGCTCATCTTGCAATACATATAAACAACTTTGCCAAACCGACAGATACACAGTTAAACTCCCAGAGATATAATTTTTATTCCCGCACATCATTAATGATTATAAATCATACATTTATTGCGTTCAAATGGTCCAATAAGCGACCCAAGACCGCGTATTATGAAGACACTTTATCCACAAGTAAAAGATTGATTTTTATAAAATTGTTGATATCGATGTATAAAATCATTAACAAGCTGATTTAAAACAGTTTTTATTTTAGATCCGATGAGGAGATCATAACAAAATAACACCAAGATCGCGAACCAAATTTACGATCCAATTTACTTTTCCCCCGCTTTTATTCACTTTTTATACAGGGGCTGTGGAAAACTTCTTATTTATGATGATCCTAACAGATCGCCTTATATGATCTCTTATATAGTAGTAGGTGGGTTATATACCCTTAGCGTAATTATGATTGACTTTACATTACTTACTCTATAATATCTCGCGCTCGCAATGGCACCTATGCCAGGATCGCGACCTGTATAGGATGTTTTAACTTTAACCGATCGGATGAGATTGTTATGAAAAGAACTTTTCAACCTAGCGTTTTAAAACGCAAACGTGCACACGGCTTCCGTGCTCGCATGGCAACTGTAAATGGCCGTAAAGTATTAGCACGTCGCCGCGCTAAAGGCCGCAAAGTTCTTTCTGCTTAATTTATAAGTGGAAGACTTTAGCTTTGGCAGGGAGTTACGTCTGTTAACTCCCTCGCATTACTCTCGCATATTTAATGAACCCGCTCGGGCTGCAACTCCTTTCTTTACTCTATTAGCTAAACCAAATGACCAAGAAAAACCTCGGTTAGGTCTTACTGTTGCTAAAAAACGTGTAAAAAAGGCATGCCAACGAAACCGTATTAAACGTCTCGCTCGCGAAAGTTTTCGTTTAAATCAACACAGCATCGATAATATTGATATTGTGCTTATGGTTAAAAATGGTATTGATGAGCAGTCTAATGAAGAAATAACCAAACAACTTACTAAATTATGGCGAAAAATTAACGAACGCTGTAAACCAGGTGCACCTAAACCGCCACCTTTTAAGAAACGCCCAAACAAATCAGCTAAATCTAACAAACAAACCTAATTGCAATAGAATTGCAGGGTTAATTAATGTATCTTTAGCTCACCTTTTAATCATGCATTTAAATTTTCTAATTGAGTCTTTAAATACATGATATCTATCTCACTAAACTTAAGTAGGGGCATAAACATCATGAGGTTACTTAAACCACTTGTTGCTTTACCAACTTTTTGTTTAGTGTTATTTATCCGCGGTTATCAAAAGTGGATTAGCCCGCTGTTAGGTCCGCATTGTCGTTTTAATCCAACCTGTTCTAGTTATGCTATTCAAGCAATTAAATTGCATGGATCGGTAAAAGGTAGTTGGTTAGCTTTAAAACGCATATTAAAATGCCATCCTTTACATTCAGGCGGAGACGACCCCGTTCCTGAAAAATTAACCCATATTAACCACCAACACGAGAAATAAGAGCTGTTATGGAATCGCAACGCACGTTTTTATTAATTGGCCTAATGCTAGTGTCGTTTTTATTGTTCCAAGAATGGGATAATGATTACAACAAGCCTAAAGTCGATCCAAGTGCCACAACACAAACACTACAAGCAAATTCACCAGAGTCGGATGATTATATTCCTTCATCGTCAGATTCAGAGTTACCTGCTTCAGCAACTTTAGCTAAGCGTTCAGTTATTGAAATTACAACTGACGTTTTTAAAGTTAAAATTGACACCAAAGGCGGTGACATTGTTGAAACAGACCTTCTTCAATACGAAGAGACAAAAGGCAGTGAAACGCCTTATATGCTTCTTGGTCAGCTTGATGGTGGCAAACAATACTTTTCACAAAGTGGCTTAATTGGCTTAAATGGCCCTGACGCATCAGCTAACGGTCGCCCTACTTACAATACCGAACAAAAGTCATATACCTTAACGGGTGATGAGCTTCGCGTTCCACTTCAGTTTACTGATAGTAATGGTGTTAGTTTTACTAAAACGTATGTATTCAAAAAAGGTCAGTATGACGTAGGCTTAGAATACAAAATTAACAACACTACCAGCGCACCTCTTCAAGTACAGCTATACACGCAAATTAAGCGTACCGTACAAGAAAAAGGTAGCATGGTTGATCAAAACTATTTAGGTGCTGCATACGGTACTGATGAAGAAAAATACGAAAAGTATAGTTTTTCAGATATGGCTGATAAAAACCTAAATAAAAGCACACAAGGTGGTTACGTTGCCTTTATTCAACATTACTTTGTAAGTGCTTGGGTTCCAATGCAGGATCAATCAAATACACTTTATAGCTTAATTACAAAAAGTAATGCCGCTATTATTGGTGCTAAAGATCCCGCTGTAAATATTCAAGCTGGTAGTGAGCAAACATTAACTGCTACTTATTATATGGGCCCGAAAGAGTCAGATATTCTTGAAGCGATTCACCCAGACCTAGACCTAACCGTAGATTACGGTTGGTTATTTTTTATCTCGCAACCTTTATTTGTATTGCTAAAATGGCTACACAGCATTTTAGGTAACTGGGGTGTAGCAATTATTGCCATCACTATTATCGTTAAATCGTTAATGTACCCACTTACTAAAGCGCAATACACTTCAATGGCAAAAATGCGTGCCCTACAGCCTAAAATGGCAGCCCTTAAAGAAAAGTTTGGTGATGACCGTCAAAAGTTCGGCCAAGCAACTATGGAAATGTACAAAAAAGAAAAAGTTAACCCAATGGGTGGCTGTTTCCCTATTTTGCTACAAATGCCAATTTTCTTAGCCTTGTTCTACGTATTCTTAGAGTCTACTGAACTTCGCCATGCTGAATTCATTTTTTGGTTAACTGACCTTTCTGCGAAAGACCCGTACTACGTCTTGCCAATATTATTTGGTGCGAGTATGTTTGTAACGCAAAAGCTACAACCTATGACGGTTACTGATCCAATGCAGCAAAAAATGATGACCTTTATGCCGGTTATCTTCTCTGTATTCTTCTTATGGTTCCCATCTGGTTTAGTTCTTTACTGGTTAGTGTCTAACCTTATTTCTATTGTCCAGATGTTAATCATCTACCGTGGCATGGAAAAGAAAGGAATTAAAGTAAGAGGCTAACTAAGCTCCTACTTATATAAAGGCGACTTCGGTCGCCTTTTTTATTGCCTGTTTTTCACCACAGCTATTCGCTACAAATAAATCGATAGGTTACAATACGGGCATAAAGTTACTCATCGTTGGCAAATTAATAGCATGATCAATCAAGATACAATTGCAGCACAAGCAACAGCACCTGGACGTGGTGGTGTTGGTATTATTCGCGTTTCAGGTAGCCTTGCTAAAAGTGTCGCCGAAAAAGTAGTAGGTAAAATACCTAAAGTTCGCTACGCCGATTATGTGCCATTTAAAAGCCTTGCTGGCGAGCAACTTGATCAAGGTATTGCCATTTACTTTGCAGGTCCTAACTCATTTACTGGTGAAGACGTACTTGAATTACAAGGCCACGGCGGTCCTGTAGTACTGGATATGTTACTTAAAGAAATTAGTAAAATAGAGGGCGTTCGTTTAGCAAAGCCTGGTGAGTTTTCTGAGCGCGCATTTATGAATGACAAGCTTGATTTAACACAAGCAGAAGCCATCGCCGACTTAATTAATGCTACGAGCGAGCAAGCCGCTAAAAGCGCCCTACAGTCTCTCCAAGGTGAGTTTTCTAAGCACATAGAAACACTCGTAGAAAAAGTAATTCACTTACGCATGTATGTAGAAGCGGCAATAGATTTTCCTGATGAAGAAATTGATTTTCTATCAGATGGTAAAGTGTCAGGCGACTTAGACGCGATTATTACTCAGCTTAACACTGTAACCAACCAAGCCAAGCAAGGCAGTATCATGCGCGAAGGTATGCGTGTTGTTATTGCAGGTCGCCCTAATGCGGGTAAATCAAGCCTGCTTAACGCTCTAGCCGGTCGTGAAGCCGCAATCGTAACAGAAATAGCCGGTACCACTCGCGATGTACTACGAGAGCATATACATATAGATGGTATGCCACTGCATATTATAGATACCGCAGGCCTTCGTGAAAGCCCAGACAGAGTAGAACAAATAGGTATTGAGCGTGCATGGGATGAAATAAACCAAGCCGACCGCGTTTTATTTATGCTTGATGGCACTGATACTATAGATACTGACCCGCACAAAATTTGGCCTGAATTTATGGCAAAATTACCAGAAGGTATGGGGGTTACGGTCATCAGAAATAAAGCTGATTTATCGGGCGACATAGTCGGAATGGAGCAAGAGCAACAATACCCGGTTATCAGCTTAAGTGCTAAAAATGCTGACGGTATTGAACTTGTTCGCGAGCATTTAAAAGCTTGTATAGGCTTTCAAGGTGCAACAGAAGGTGGCTTTATGGCGCGCCGTCGTCATTTGGATGCACTAGAAAGTGCTGCGTATCATTTAGAAACGGGTAAAACACAGTTAGAAATGCACATTGCTGGTGAAATACTCGCTGAAGAACTGCGTTTAACACAGCAGTATTTGAATGAAATAACCGGTGAATTTACCTCAGACGACTTACTTGGCAAAATATTTAGCTCGTTTTGTATTGGTAAATAAACACCCTATTACAAATATATTTTTATTATAAGAGCACTTAAGTGCTCTTTTTTTATGTAAAATATTCTGCTGTAAAATATGTATTTATACACCTGATGCCTGCAAATTACTGCCAATAAAATCATATCCAAAACTACCTTTGTTACGTGCTAAGAGAGGTCAGATTATATAGAGTAGGCAATACTGAGAGTGCTTATTGGGGGAATTAATAGCACAAATTACACCTATTATTAAGGCTAAAACCGATGCCTTTTCAAACAACCGCACGCTTTAATAGCGTTATATGTCATACAAAAAGTAGTTATAAATGGCTTCCTTATACTTACTTTAGCTCACAAAAATGCACTAAAACACACCTCATACACGCAAAAGATGATGCTATTCGCTCAATTAAAGAGCTAAAAAACACTGATTAGTACTCTAAAAAGCTTACTTTTGACAACATATAATTTGATGATCACTGTGATTTTTAAATAAAATAACTCAACTGCTAAGTATTCAAAACTTTTGATCTGCTTACTCCACCAGCAAAATTAATAAAAATAGCAGCTCTAAATTCGCATAAAATTAAAAATACCGAGATCACTTATCCACAATACCTAATTTTCAGCTCAAATAAATACCAAAACTAGGTAAATCAGCTGCAAAAACCTCATGATCAATTGTAATTTATCTATTTATGAACTTATTTTTAATTAATTTCATTAGATCTGCTTTATTAGATCATTTTTAAAAATTATTTTCGATCCAAATTTAAGGTTATCAACAGGCTTTATATCCACATTATGATCAACATGTATTTTTAATTGAGATATTTACAATTTAATTCTTTACTGACAAGTAATATCAATAACTTAGCGAATATAAAACAACCTAAAAAAACAGTTTAAGCAGAGCTTTCCCCACTGTTATCAACAACTTGATCAGAAGATTACATTTAAAGATAATTTGTTAAACACTATATTATCAACAACTTAAAGACAAAATTTTGAATGAGTGTAAAATTACCGCAAAAATAGTTATACAAAAAAGCACTCTTAACTTTACTGTTATCCTCACTCAGTTATCATAGGCGGCAATTAAAACCAATGTGATCACTAATATTCATGAGTTCAGTAAATCTTATTGTCGGCAGCCAAATGGGATCAGCCGAGTATGTTGCAGAGCAATTAAGCGACGCGCTTAATAACCTTGGTATTACTACGCAACTACATGATCAACCTGAATTTAGCGATATTGATCAGCAAAATACCATTTGGTTAATCTGCACATCAACTTATGGTGCAGGTGATTACCCTGAAAATCTTATTAGTTTTGTTGAAGATGTAACTCAAGCAGATGATTTATCTGAATTAAAATATTCAGTAATCGCTTTAGGCGACACTAGTTATGACACTTATAACCTAGCAGGACGTAATATAGATGCCTTATTAACTCAAAAAGGCGCTATAAAAGTAGCAGAACGTTTAGAGCTTAATATTCTCGATGAAGCACTACCAGAAGACACTGCATTAACATGGTTAGACTCTTGGATAGCTCAAACAGGCATAAAATAGATAGATCAAGTAAAAAGTTATATATAAAGTTACCCACAATTTACTAATAATTTAATAGGTTTTGTGGATAAAGATTGAATAAACTGCGTTTTAAAGCATGCTTATCCATTGGATAAGATCCAACTGATTCAACCCTGTGCATAAAGTGCCTTTTTGATCAGAGCTTATTTGCTGGATGATCCGATCATATTAACACCTTTAGATCTGATCTAATTTCATGTTTTAAATGAAGATCTAAACCTTATCAACAGAAAAGTCGATCAGTAGTAGTAATAGTAATAAAAGATCTCTTTAAAAGATCCTTTATATTATTAGAGATCACATACTTAGATCTTGCCCTTTGTTTAATCATTTATCTTCTGCCAATTTCTAGGTAGAATACGCTCCCTTTTGAAGTTTACCGGTTTGATTTAAGTAGGATCCCATTAATGATTTTTCACGAAAATTTTGACGTTATCGTAGTAGGTGGTGGACATGCTGGCACTGAAGCCGCATTAGCAGCTGCCCGTATGGGGATGAATACCCTGCTACTGACTCACAATATGGATACCCTTGGTCAAATGTCTTGCAATCCAGCAATTGGTGGGATTGGCAAAGGTCATTTGGTAAAAGAAATCGACGCGCTTGGTGGTGCAATGGCACAGGCCATTGATAAAGGCGGGATCCAATTTCGTACACTAAATTCTTCAAAAGGACCTGCTGTTCGTGCTACTCGAGCACAAGCAGATCGTGCTTTGTACAAAGCGGCTATTCAAACAACATTACAAAACCAAGATAACCTTAAGATTTTTCAACAATCATGTGATGATCTTATTGTTGAAAACGATCGTGTTACTGGCGTAGTAACTCAAATGGGTTTACGTTTTAGTGCACCAAGTGTTGTTTTAACCGTGGGTACTTTTTTAGGCGGCTTAATTCATATTGGTTTAGAAAATTATAAAGGCGGTCGTGCAGGCGATCCTCCTTCAATCGCTTTAGCTGATCGCTTACGTGAACATCCATTTAGAGTTGATCGTTTAAAAACAGGTACACCTCCACGTATTGATGCACGTACTGTTGATTTTACAAAAATGGAAGCACAGCCAGGTGATACACCAACTCCTGTGTTTTCGTTTATGGGTAAACAATCAGATCACCCACAACAGATACCGTGTTACATAACTTACACAAACGAAAAAACACATGATGTTATTCGTAAAAACTTACATCGCTCACCTATGTACTCAGGTGTTATTGAAGGTATTGGTCCACGATACTGCCCTTCAATTGAAGATAAAATTGTTCGTTTTGCAGATAAAGATAAACATCAAATATTTGTTGAGCCTGAAGGTTTAACATCATACGAATTATACCCAAATGGTATTTCGACTAGTTTACCGTTTGATGTACAACTTGAAATTGTGCAATCGATTACAGGTTTTGAAAATGCACATATTTGTCGACCTGGTTACGCAATTGAATATGATTACTTTGATCCACGTGATTTAAAACAATCTTTAGAAACTAAATTTATTGAAGGTTTATTTTTTGCGGGTCAAATTAACGGTACTACCGGCTATGAAGAAGCGGGTGCACAAGGCTTAATTGCAGGTATGAATGCTGCACTAAAAGTACAAGGCAAAGATTCTTGGACACCACGTCGTGATGAAGCTTACGTTGGTGTATTAATCGACGACTTAGCAACACTGGGTACAAAAGAACCATACCGCATGTTTACCAGTCGTGCCGAATACCGTTTATTACTTCGTGAAGATAATGCTGATATTCGTTTAACTGAAAAAGGCCGTGAACTAGGTTTAGTTAATGACGAACGCTGGCAGGCATTTAACGAAAAAATGGAAGTAATCGAAAAAGAGAAGCAACGCATTAAAGATACGTGGATTCATAAAGATCACGTCGTTGTAGATCAAGTAAATGCATTACTGAAAACACCGCTTACACGTGAAGCAAGTTTAGAAGAATTACTTCGTCGCCCAGAGATTCGTTATAACGATCTTATGGCTATAGAAGGATTAGGATCTGAATTTACAAACAAAGCGGCACTTGAACAAGTTGAGATCCATACTAAGTACGCAGGTTATATTGCGCGTCAACAAGATGAGATCAACAAACAGCTTCGTCATGAGCAAACAATTTTACCAAAAGAGTTTGATTATAAAACCGTATCTGGTTTGTCAAATGAGGTAGTTGCCAAGCTTATTGAGTCGCGTCCTGACACTATTGGTCAAGCATCGCGTATTTCTGGTATCACCCCAGCGGCGATTTCGCTATTATTAGTGTATCTGAAGAAGCAAGGCTTATTACGCAAATCCGCGTAACGGTAAGGGTACATAGTGTTACAGCAACAATTAACTACATTGTTAGCGCAAACTGATATTGCGCTAACAGAAAAACAACAGCAACAGCTAGTTCGTTACGTCGAGTTATTGAATAAGTGGAATAAGGCTTATAACTTAACCTCAGTACGCTTACCTGAAGAAATGATGATTAAGCATATTATGGATAGCTTAGTTGTTGCGCCTCACTTACCCGGACATCATTATATTGATGTTGGAACGGGTCCTGGATTACCGGGTATCGTATTAGCAATTGCATTACCTAATACACATTTTGTGTTATTAGATAGCTTAGGTAAACGTGTACGATTTTTAATGCATGTTAAACATGAGCTTGGTCTTGATAATGTAACCCCGGTTCAGTCAAGAGTTGAAGAATATCAACCAAGTGTTAAATTAGACGGCGTACTAAGTCGTGCTTTTGCTTCATTACAAGATATGGTTGACTGGTGTTCGCACTTAATCGATCATTCGGGTAAATTTATAGCACTTAAAGGCGTGTTCCCTAGCGAAGAGCTAGAGTCACTACCTGCAGGCGTTAAGTTTGAGCAAAAAATTGCATTAGAAGTACCTAATTTAGATGCACAACGACATTTAATTATTCTTTCTAAAGACTAGGGATCAGAGACACCGTGGCAAAAGTCATCGCATTAGCAAATCAAAAAGGTGGAGTGGGTAAAACTACAACCGCTGTAAACCTCGCTGCGTCTATGGCTGCAACGAAACGTAAAGTGCTGTTAATTGATCTCGATCCGCAAGGTAATGCGACTATGGGTAGTGGCGTAGATAAGTATGGCGACGTGCCAACTATTTACGACCTACTTATTGAAGATAAACCTATAGAAGACGTTATCATTAAAGAAACGTCTGGCGAATACCACATGATTGCTGCAAACGGTGATGTAACCGCTGCAGAAGTTAAATTGATGGAATTATTTGCCCGTGAAGTGCGTTTACGTAATGCACTTGAAAAAATTCAGGACCAGTACGAATTTATTTTTATCGACTGTCCACCCTCTCTAAATATGTTAACTGTTAATGCAATGGCCGCAGCTGATTCTATTTTAGTGCCAATGCAGTGTGAGTATTATGCACTTGAAGGGTTAACCGCATTAATGGATACGATTACGCAGCTTGCTAAGTTAGTGAATCCTAGCTTACAAATTGAAGGCATACTTCGTACTATGTACGACCCGCGTAACCGTTTGGCAAATGATGTATCAGAACAATTAAAACAACATTTTGGCGATAAAGTATACCGTACGGTGATCCCGCGTAATGTTCGTTTAGCTGAAGCACCTAGTTTTGGTACTCCTGCTATGTACTATGACCGGGCATCAAGTGGCGCTAAAGCATATTTAGCACTCGCTGGTGAAATGTTACGCAGAAAAGAAAAAACAGCGTCCGTTGTCGCCTAACTTTGAGGTAAAAAAATAACATGTCTGCTAAAAAACGAGGTTTAGGCCGAGGACTCGATGCACTTTTAAGTTCGTCAAAGCCTGCACCAAGCCCAAGCAAGGAACAAGACACATCAAACGTTTCTGAGGCTGTGCAAAATGCCGCGGCTAATAATAGTGAATTACAAAAACTCCCAATAGAGTTTTTACACTCTGGTAAATACCAACCTCGTAAAGACATGTCTGAAGAGGCGCTAGAAGAGCTTGCTAGTTCTATTCGCTCACAAGGTATTATTCAACCTATTGTTGTGCGCCCTATTGCACACAATAGCTTTGAAATTATTGCTGGTGAGCGTCGTTGGCGCGCAGCGCAAATAGCTAAGCTTGAAACAGTGCCTTGTATTATTAAAGATGTACCTGATGAAGCTGCCGTTGCGATTGCACTGATAGAAAATATTCAGCGTGAAGATTTAAATGCCATGGAAGAAGCAGTTGCACTTAATCGTTTACTAATAGAATTTGAATTAACACATCAGCAAGTAGCAGATGCGGTGGGTAAATCACGTACGACTGTAACTAACTTATTGCGTTTAAATAACTTAAATAGTGATGTAAAAATTCTGTTAGAACATGGCGATATTGAAATGGGCCATGCTCGTTGCCTGTTAGCCCTTGAAGGTGAAGCGCAGTCAGATGCTGCTCGTTTAGCTGTAGCTAAAGCATTAACAGTTCGAGAAACTGAAAAGCTCGTACGCTCAATTTTAGAACCTTTACCTGCTAAAGAAATAACCGAAAAAGATCCAGATGTTAAGCAGTTAGAACAGCAACTCGCTGAAAATCTAGGTGCTAAAGTAGAGATTAACTACAATAAAAAAGGCAAAGGTAAACTGGTTATTTCGTATACTAACCTAGATGAACTTGACGGCATTTTAAATCGTATCAATCACGACAATACCCACCATTAGTTTTCTACATGTCTAAAAAGGGACATTTGTAGCTATTTCGTGTTACAAAGCATCTACTCAAGTTGCAAAACTGGCAGGATTAAGTATAATTTCGCCAGTTTTCACACCCTAACAATTAGAACGCAATAAAGGTTAACTAAACGTGACTGATAAGTTAGCGAGTCCATATCGACTTGCCGTATTAAAGTTAATTTGCCTTCAGGGTGTTGTAGCATTAGTTGCTGCTGTAATTGTTTTTTTTAGTTCGGGAGTCAATGCCTCGCTTTCATCACTCGCTGGTGGAGCTGTAGCAGTACTTCCGCACTTTGTATTTGCACTTTATGCATTCAGATATATGGGTGCAAGTCGAGCAAATCAAGCGTATGCCTCGTTGAAACGCGGCAACGGATTAAAGTTTATGCTAACAATTGTATTGTTTGCGCTAGTACTGAAGCATTTTCCGGTAATTTTATTACCCTTTTTTAGTACTTATATACTGGCGCTCTTTACTGGATTGTTCGCACCCGTTTTTTTTAAACATTAACTTTTGGGATATAACATGGCAGCAGAAGAAGTTACTCTATCTGGCCATATCCAGCACCATTTGACCAATGCTAAGATGTGTTCGACCGATACAGGTCTCGCCTTCAATAAAGCATGTACGGACAGTGGATTCTGGACATGGCATATAGATACCCTTGCATGGTCTATCGGTTTAGGTCTTATATTTTTATGGATCTTTCGTAGTGCCGCTAAAAAATCAACACTAGGTGTACCTGGGAAATTTCAGTGTTTTATTGAAATAATCGTAGAATTTGTTGGCGACAACGTACGCGATACTTTCCATGGTAAAAGCAAGCTTATTGCACCATTAGCCTTAACGATTTTCGTTTGGGTGTTCTTAATGAACTTAATGGATTTAATACCAGTTGATTTCATTCCAGCACTTGCAGGTTTCGTTGGTGAGACTGCATTTGGTATGGATTCACACGATGTGTACATGAAAATTGTACCTACTACCGATATTAATATGACTTCAGCGCTAGCGCTGGGTGTATTTATACTAATGGTTGGCTTTTCAATCAAAATAAAAGGTATTGGCGGGTTTATTAAAGAGTTAACGCTTCATCCGTTCAGCTCAAATAACATGTTTGTTCAAATTATTTTGATACCATTTAACTTATTACTTGAACTGATTGCACTCGTTTCTAAACCGTTTTCATTAGCACTACGTTTGTTTGGTAACTTATATGCTGGTGAGTTGATTTTCATCTTGATCGGCGCTATCGGTTTTATGCAACTACCGTTGCACTTTGTTTGGGCTGTATTCCATATTCTAGTTATTACATTACAAGCATTCTTATTCATGATGCTTACGATTGTATACCTAAGCATGGCAAGTTCAGATAATCACTAATTTTTAGATTTACAATTTTACTTTTACTTTTAACTTTACAATTGAAACTTTGGAGAAATAAATGGAAGCTTTAGAATTATTAACAGGCTTAAAATACATCGCAGTAGCTTTACTAATCGGTTTTGGTGCAATCGGCACAGCAATCGGTTTTGGTAACATGGGCGGTAAATTCCTTGAAGCATGTGCGCGTCAACCTGAGCTTGCACCTTCGCTACAAGTTAAGATGTTTATTCTTGCTGGTCTAATCGATGCTGTAGCAATGATTGGTGTTGGTATCGCTATGGTATTGTTGTTCGTACTTTAATTTTATTCTTTGAACAGCTTACTATTTAAGGAGGAGCGGTTGTGAATTTAAACGCCACTCTTATCGGTGAATTGATTGCGTTTACGGTGTTCGTATTATTTTGTATGAAATACGTATGGCCACCACTAAACGGTGCAATTGAAGCTCGCCAGAAAAAAATCGAAGATGGTTTAGCTGCCTCTGATAGAGCCGAAAAAGACTTAGAACTTGCGCAAAAGAAAGCTGCTGAACAGCTTAAAGATGCAAAAGCTCAAGCGGCTGATATCATTGATCAAGCTAAAAAGCGTGCAGTGCTAATTGTTGACGAAGAAACACTTCGTGGTCAACAAGAGCGTGAAAGTATCATTGCTCAAGGGCACTCTGAAGTTGAGTCTGAACGCAATCGCATAACAGAAGAACTACGTAAGCAAGTAGCAACTCTGGCAGTGATTGGCGCAGAACGTATTTTAGAGCGTGAAATTAATCAAGCCGCACATAGTGACATCGTTGAAAAACTTGTCGCTGAGCTGTAATTAGGAGGGTATGAGCATGTCTAATTTGACTACTATCGCTCGCCCATACGCTAAAGCGGCTTTTGAACTTGCCGTTGAGAAAGGCACTCTAGAAAGCTGGAATGATATGTTGTTCTTTGCAGGCCATGTAGCCAGCAATGAGCAAGCATCGTCTGTTTTAGCGAGTATGCCTACAGCTACTGCACAAGCTGAATTATTTATTCAACTTTGTGCTGAGCAGCTCAACGAACAAGGTCAGAACCTAGTTAAGGTGATGGCTGAAAATGGACGTTTGACAGCTCTACCTGAAGTTGCACAGTTATTTGCTGAATTTAAAGCAGAATACGATAAAGAAATCGAAGTAGATGTGATTTCTGCAACTCCTCTTGTTGCTGCGCAACAAGAGTCATTGGTAGCGGCACTTGAAAAACGTTTCGCACGCAAAGTTAAGCTGAATTGTAGTGAAGACGCGTCAGTGGTTGGTGGACTTATTATTAGGTCTGGCGACACTGTAATCGACGGTACTATTCGCGGTAAATTAAACCGCTTAGCTACAACACTACAATCGTAATTGGGAAAAAGAGCATGCAACTTAATTCCACTGAAATTTCAGATCTGATCAAACAACGTATTGAGAAGTTCGAAGTTGTAAGTGAAGCTCGTAACGAAGGTACTATTGTATCTGTTACTGACGGTATCATCCGCATCCACGGTCTTGCTGACTGTATGCAAGGTGAAATGATTGAGCTTCCTGGCAGCCGTTATGCTATCGCACTAAACCTTGAGCGCGACTCAATTGGTGCAGTAGTAATGGGTCCTTACGCTGACCTTACTGAAGGCGTAAAAGTATATACAACTGGTCGTATTTTAGAAGTTCCTGTTGGTCCTGGTTTACTTGGTCGTGTTGTAAACACACTAGGTGCTCCAATCGATGGTAAAGGCGCTCTAGATAACGACGGGTTTGAACCTGTAGAAAAAATTGCACCAGGTGTAATCGAGCGTAAATCTGTAGATGAGCCAGTTCAAACTGGTTATAAATCTATCGATGCGATGATTCCAGTTGGTCGTGGTCAACGTGAACTTATCATTGGGGATCGCCAAACAGGTAAAACTGCACTAGCAATCGATGCAATCATCAATCAAAAAGACACAGGCGTTAAGTGTGTGTACGTTGCGATTGGTCAAAAAGCATCTACTATTGCAAACGTAGTTCGTAAATTAGAAGAGCATGGTGCACTAGCAAATACTATCGTAGTTGTTGCATCTGCTTCTGAATCTGCGGCACTTCAGTACTTAGCACCGTTCGCGGGCTGTACTATGGGTGAATACTTCCGTGACCGTGGTGAAAACGCATTAATCGTATATGATGATTTGTCTAAGCAAGCAGTTGCTTACCGTCAAATTTCATTACTACTTAAGCGTCCACCAGGCCGTGAAGCATACCCAGGTGACGTATTCTACCTTCACTCTCGTCTTTTAGAGCGTGCATCGCGTGTAAACGCAGATTACGTTGAAAAGTTCACTAATGGTGAAGTGAAAGGTAAAACTGGTTCATTGACGGCATTGCCAATCATTGAAACTCAAGGCGGCGACGTTTCTGCGTTCGTACCGACTAACGTTATCTCTATCACTGATGGTCAGATCTTCTTAGAAACTGACTTATTCAACTCAGGTATCCGTCCGGCAGTAAATGCTGGTATCTCGGTATCGCGTGTTGGTGGTGCTGCACAAACTAAAATCGTTAAGAAACTAGGTGGCGGTATCCGTCTAGCCCTAGCTCAGTACCGTGAATTAGCTGCGTTTTCGCAGTTCGCGTCTGACCTTGATGATGCAACTCGTGCTCAACTTGAGCATGGTGAGCGTGTAACAGAGCTAATGAAGCAGAAACAGTACGCGCCAATGTCTGTTGCTGATATGTCTTTGTCGTTATTTGCTGCTGAAAAAGGCTTCCTTCAAGACATCGAAATCGCGAAAATCGGTGACTTTGAAGCAGCTTTACTTTCGTATGCAAATAGCACATACGCAGAGCTTGTGGCTCAAATCAATGAAACTGGTAACTTGAATGCCGAGATCGAAGCGCAGCTTAAAGAACTTCTAACGAAGTTCAAGTCTACGCAAACTTGGTAATTTAGTTATTAATGGTGCGCTTTAGGAAACTAAAGCACACCTTGATTCGGAGAGAGAGTCATGGCCAGCGGAAAAGAGATTAAAAGCAAGATCGGGAGTATTAAAAATACTCAAAAGATCACTAGCGCAATGGAAATGGTTGCTGCGTCTAAAATGAAAAGGGCGCAAGAACGCGTTGCTTCAAGCCGTCCATACGCTGACAAATTACGTGAAGTAATTGGTCGTGTTGCTCAAGCAAATCTTGATTTTACTCACCCGTTCTTAAAAGATCGTGAAGTGAAACGAGTTGGTTATATTGTTATCTCTACAGACCGTGGTCTGTGTGGCGGTCTAAACTCAAACGAGTTTAAGAAAGTTGCACTTGATGTTAAAGCGTGGAAAGAAAAAGGTGTTGATGCTGAATTTGCTACTTTAGGTAGTAAAGCAGCTGGCTTCTTTCAACGTTTTGGTGGTCAACTACTCGCTAAAAAAGCGGGCCTAGGAGATAAACCTTCAGTACAAGACGTTATTGGTCCTGTAAAAGTTATGCTTGATGCATTTTCTGAAGGCAAAATAGACCGTTTATTCTTGGTATATAACAAATTCGTTAATACCATGAGGCAAGAGCCAATTATAGATCAGTTACTCCCTTTGCCAAAAGCTGAAGAAGAAGTATCTGCTCACACATGGGATTACTTATACGAGCCAAATCCAGAGGCTATTTTAGAGTCTTTGTTAGTACGCTTTATTGAGTCTCAAGCATACCAAGGTGTGGTAGAAAATGCTGCCTCTGAACAGGCTGCTCGTATGGTTGCAATGAAAGCTGCAACTGATAACGCAGGTGACCTTATGGACGAGCTACAGCTTGTTTATAACAAGGCTCGCCAAGCAGCAATCACACAAGAAATTAGTGAGATTTGTTCTGGCTCAGCAGCAGTTTAATGCTTCGGGTAAAGATTAACGAGAGGAATAGACATGAGTTTAGGTAAGGTCGTCCAAATTATCGGCGCCGTTGTGGATATTGAATTTCCACAAGATAGCGTGCCAGCGGTATACCACGCACTAAGAGTAACAGATGGCGATTTAGCTGGTTTGACTCTAGAAGTTCAACAACAGCTAGGTGGCGGTGTAGTGCGTACTATCGCTATGGGTACTACTGATGGTTTACGTCGTAGTGCTTTAGTTATGAATACAGGTGAATCGATTCAAGTTCCAGTTGGTAAAGCAACACTTGGTCGTATCATGAACGTACTTGGTGAGCCAATCGATGAAGCGGGTCCAATCGGCGAAGAAGACCGTATGTCTATTCACCGTGCAGCGCCTTCATACGAAGAGCAATCAAGTTCAGTTGAACTTTTAGAAACTGGTATCAAGGTTATCGACCTTGTATGTCCGTTTGCTAAAGGTGGTAAAGTTGGTTTATTCGGTGGTGCCGGTGTTGGTAAAACTGTAAACATGATGGAACTTATCCGTAACATCGCAATCGAGCACAGCGGCTACTCAGTATTCGCAGGTGTTGGTGAGCGTACACGTGAGGGTAACGATTTCTACCATGAGATGAACGATTCAAACGTACTTGATAAAGTATCGCTTGTATACGGTCAGATGAACGAGCCTCCTGGTAACCGTTTACGCGTAGCGTTAACTGGTCTTACTATGGCTGAAAAGTTCCGTGATGAAGGTCGCGATGTACTTTTCTTCGTAGATAACATCTACCGTTATACTCTTGCTGGTACAGAAGTATCTGCACTACTTGGTCGTATGCCATCAGCGGTAGGTTACCAGCCTACACTTGCTGAAGAAATGGGTGTGCTTCAAGAGCGTATCGCTTCTACTAAGACGGGTTCAATTACATCAATCCAAGCGGTATACGTACCTGCGGATGATTTAACGGATCCATCTCCAGCAACTACCTTTGCTCACTTAGACGCAACAGTAGTACTTTCACGTGATATCGCGTCACTTGGTATCTACCCAGCGGTAGACCCACTTGATTCATCTTCACGTCAACTTGACCCACAAGTAATTGGTCAAGAGCACTACGATACAGCACGTGGCGTTCAAACAGTTCTTCAGCGTTATAAAGAACTTAAAGACATCATTGCAATCCTAGGTATGGACGAGCTTTCTGACGAAGATAAGCAACTTGTATCTCGTGCACGTAAAATCCAACGTTTCCTATCTCAGCCATTCTTCGTGGCAGAGGTGTTTACAGGCGCGTCTGGTAAGTACGTATCACTAAAAGATACAATTTCTGGCTTTAAAGGCATCTTAAACGGTGAATTTGATGATATGCCAGAGCAAGCGTTCTACATGGTTGGCTCTATCGAAGAAGCTCAAGAAAAAGCCAAAGGCATGTAACTAGGAGGGTAGTATGACAGCTATGACTGTACATCTTGACGTAGTAAGCGCTGAGCAGAGTTTGTTCTCTGGTCTTGTTGAATCGATTCAAGTATCTGGTAGTGAAGGCGAGCTGGGTGTAAACCTAGGCCATGCTCCACTACTAACTGCCCTTAAACCTGGTATGGTACGTTTAGTTAAGCAATTTGGTCACGAAGATGTGATATATGTTGCTGGCGGTACATTAGAAGTTCAACCAAATCACATCACGATTCTTGCAGATACTGCGGTTCGTGGTGAAGATTTAGATGAAGATTCTGTACAAAAAGCTAAACGTGAAGCTGAAGAACATATGGCGAATTCGTCAGCTGTTGAGTTTGATTATCAGCAAGCGGCTACGCGACTGGCAGAAGCAGTTGCTCAGTTACGCGTAATTCAGCAATTACGTCACAAGTAAGCCTATCCGGTTTGTAAAAAGCCCACTTTAAGTGGGCTTTTTTGTGCCTGAAGAGATGACACTGAAACACTAAACTGTTAACCTTCAGTTAATGGAGTGTGGTGGTTTATTGTGAAAATCAAGCAACGAATAGACTGCTATAAGGATATAAAGTAAGTGAAAAAATGAAACAAGCAGAGTTTTCTGATTCAGTAGTAGAAGTCAAATTTGGTGCTTGGTGTTTAAATATAAAGCGGCAAATAATTAGTGATGGCACTGTAGAAAAAGAGTTAGAGCCACTACTGTACAAAATTTTAAGTTACCTTATCTTAAATCAAAACATGATTATTACCCGCGAAAATCTAATTGAAGATGTTTGGTGTCAGACTTATGTTGACGATAACGCCATTAATCGAGCTATTTCAGAACTTCGCAAAATATTAAAATCGCCGCAACAAAGCGAGCTAGTAGTAAAAACCCATTATCGTAAAGGATATAGTTTTGTTCCTAGCGTTGAATTTATTGAAAGCGAATACCAAAACCTCCCCATAGATAACCTTAATAAACCAGATGTAATAAAAAAAGCAAAACCTGTAATAAATAAAACTCGCTTAAGGGCGTTACTACTACTTTTATTAGTTAGTATCCTGTTAATTTCTTTTATTTGGCCAGTCAAAAATCGTGAAGTAAAAACAACTTACAAAGACTACCAAGAAGAGGTTTTATCAATGAAAGATGGAACCCATAGTTTTCTTGTACTTTCACCTAATGAAAAGAACTTAGCGTTTATTGTTTCAAAAAATGAAGGGCTAGAGTCTTATTTAATCAATAAAGATCTTATTACAGGCAGAGAAAAGGTATTATTTAAAATAGGATATGAATTAACTCCAGTTGGTTGGTCATATAATAATAGTGATATTATTTATAGACAGAATAGTGGCAAGAAAGACTGCCAAGTGTTTATTATTGATAGTAATTTTATAGGTGAAGCAAAGCATTTGTTTGATTGTAATAATTTACCTTTTTTTGGTGAAGGGGTTAATAATACGAATTTTGTATATTCCAAACTTGGTTACCGTAATCGGGATGAGCTTGCTGTATTGATGAATCGTAACCTCATAACGGGTGAAGAGTATCAAATAAGCTCTCCCAATTTAAATTCTTACGGTGATAAATTTCTGGCTCATATAGAAGATAAAAATAAGGTGGTTTTCGAGCGCCATCAATTTGGTTTTAGTGAATTGTACATTGCAGATACTGAAGGCGGAGCTCAAACTCACCTTTATACGACCAAAAATCGTATCTGGTCATTAAACTACGATCAAAAATCGAACTCATTACTTTGGTACGATAATGTTGATAATATTCTTTATCAGTACTCCCTCGTTAGTCAAAAATTACTTCAAAAAGTATCTATGCAGGGAGTTTCAGGTTATTCAACTACGTTACCTTTGAGCCCAAGTGAAATGCTAGCGACACAATACCCGTACACCCGCCACATTTATCAACTCAGTTTAGATGCCCTTAATTTAGAAGATATTGCACCGGAAAATATAAATACATTCAACGCTCAGAACACTAATAATGGATATATTTATTATTTACTTAATGATGCACAAATAAAAAGGTTAGCTGTTTTAGATACTGCTACGGGTACTGTGAGTATTAAATCAAACATTATTGATTTTTCAATAATGAAAGTTTCAAGTGATGGGGAAGAGCTATTAGCATTAAAGAGCAATGTAATTGATATCCGCGACACTGCTGAGTTAAGTTTAAAAGATACTATTACAGTTGATGGTAATATTGTAAATGTAGAGTATTTGAATAACAAAAATATAGGCTACATTTTGCGGGGTGATACAGCTACCAGTAACACGGCTTACCTATATGATAGGGCTACCAAAAAAAGTATGTTGCTACCAATTAGCAATCCAGTTTGGTTTGAGCAACTTTCAACCTCAAAGTTTATATTCCTTTCTGCGCAAAATAAGTTACAGATTTTTGATAGTTGGAATAATTTGATAACCCATGAATTTGAATTAAACTCTGTTCTATACAAGCATTCATTTGCACTTAATGATAATAAACTTTTTCATTCTGATGGCTCTAATATCTATTTATATGATTTGAATTTAGGCTTTAAAGCGAATGCTGAGCTTATTTACACATTAAAGGTTGGTTTGATAACACAGCTAAGCTATGCAAAAGAGCTTGGTACTCTAGCCTTTACCACTATTACTATTAACAATAATAAGCTAGTAAAAGCTATAGAAGTGCCTAAGTAAGCTTTATTGAGTTTTTTACTTTTTAATTTAATAAGAATGAAAGCACTATAACGATAATTTTCACTTATATCCTTCACCAATCCTCGCTACAATAACGTCATCCAATTAAGTGTGTTTTTTCAGTCAAGATTCAGTACTAATAAACTAACCTACTGAGTATTTGCACAAGAAGTGATTTACGTAATCTTCTGATCGAACATAAGACTTATTTAGCTAAAACAACGAAAAAAGGAAATTGTTTTAATGGCTCTAACAACTATTATTCTTGCTGCGGGTAAAGGTACTCGTATGCGCTCTGCTTTACCTAAAGTTTTGCACAAAGTTGCAGGTAAACCAATGGTGCAGCACGTTATTGATAATGCGATGGCATTAGGTGCAACGACTACAAACCTAGTTTACGGACACGGCGGCGAACTATTACAACAACAACTTGCCGATAACAATGTAAATTGGGTACTTCAAGCTGAACAACTTGGTACTGGCCACGCAGTAGCGCAAGCCAACTCTCATGTTAATGATGAAGACACGGTATTAATTTTATACGGTGATGTACCACTAACAAAGCAATCAACACTAGAGCGTTTATTAGCCGCAACACCTAAAAATGGTTTAGCTGTATTAACGGTAAATTTGGTAAACCCAAATGGCTATGGTCGAATGCTTCGTGCCGGTGGTAAGTTAGTTGGTATTGTTGAGCAAAAAGATTCAAGCCCAGAGCAGTTACTTATTAACGAAGTAAATACAGGCATTATGGCTGTTAACGGTAAGCTATTAAAAACATGGTTAGGTAACTTATCTAACAATAATGCACAAGGCGAGTACTACTTAACAGATATCGTTGCAATGGCTCACAGTGAAGGCGTAGAAATCACTTCAGCTCAGCCAGACCATGCAATGGAAGTTGAGGGCGCAAATAACCGCGTACAACTTGCAGGCTTAGAGCGCGCTTACCAAGCATGGCAAGCAGAAGAGTTAATGTTAAATGGCGCAACACTTGCTGACCCTGCGCGTATTGATGTGCGAGGAACAGTTACCACCGGTGAAGATGTACTTATCGACGTAAACGTTATTTTTGAAGGCACCGTCACGCTTGGTAATAATGTACAAATAGGTCCTAACTGTGTCCTTAAAAATTGTAGTATTGGTGATAACGTTATTATTAAAGCTAATACACTGATTGAAGATGCCACAGTTGCAGATAAGTGTACGCTTGGTCCTTATGCTCGCCTTCGCCCAGGCGCTGTAATGGAAGAAGACTCACACATTGGTAACTTTGTTGAGATGAAAAAAACCCGACTAGGTAAAGGCTCTAAAGCCAACCACTTAAGTTATTTAGGTGATGCTGAAATTGGCGAAAAAGTGAATATTGGCGCTGGCACTATTACCTGTAACTACGATGGTGTTAACAAAGCAAAAACTATTATTGGCGATAATGCCTTTATTGGTTCTAATTCATCACTCGTTGCTCCAGTAAATATAGGTGCAACTGCAACAATTGGTGCAGGCTCTGTGATCACCAGTACCGTTGAAGATGACCAATTAGCAATTGCACGCTCTAAACAGCGTAATTTAACGGGTTGGAAACGCCCAGTTAAAAAATAACAATAGAGGCTACTTAGGTAGCCTTTTTTATTTTAGCTGAAGTTTAAATTGCTCTTTATAGCGTCTAGACAAGTTAAGTACTTTACCTGTTGTTAGTTTTATTTCACTGTCGCCACTGGGTAGTGGTGTAATGGACTCCACTTTATCGAGTTTTACGCCATGGCTGCGGTGAATTCTACAAAACCCCTGCACTTCAAGTTGTTTACTTAATGCTGTAAGCGTTGCCCTTAACGGATATATACGTGAGCCTATATATAGGTTTACATAATTACCCGATGATTCAAGCCAATCAACATCCTCTATTTTTATAATGAATTCTTTTCCGAGCTTTTTAACTAATAGGCGGTTTATGGTCGATGTTGTTTGCTGCTCACTTTCTTCAATTGAAGAGGCTTCACCTAGTAACTGCTGCACCACATATTGATATACTTTGATAAGTACGATGAAAAACACAAAACTTATAGCGTCTTTCTGGTATTCATAAATAAGCTCAAACCAGCTAAGTCCAAAGTTGTAAGACCCATCATTCAACAAATATATGAATTTACGAACCCCTACCATAATACCAACGTGTAACACGCTAAATATAATAGAGGCACCAAAGTACATACCTAATGAGGCTGTAATATTTTGCCAATTAAAAGATAAGTGTCTTAAAAACCAAATTAAAATAGGGAATATAAGCAAAGTACTCAAGGCACTTGAATACTCCCAAACAAATGGCTCCCACATTAAAAAAGTTAAAGCCCCTTCTCTTTGGGCTTCCATTATTTGGGTTGTAGCGTTTACTGTATTATTAATTAATACGTAAGCACACAGTAATACTGATGCGTAAATGCTTTGAAAACGTTGAAAGTGCTGTAGGTTCATAAATGTATGCTTATTGCTGATGTGGCACGCTTATCCCTGTATACCACCTTTTATCACTATTGCTTGTAATATAAGCACTTATAGATAGTTTTAGCGAGAGCTTTAGGTATGAATAGCGCATAGCATACATAAAGTAGTAAAAGCATGAGCACTCAAGTACAACAACCTTCATTAGTTAATTCGCGTAAATATTATCTTGATTGGCTTAGGGTAATCGCATTTGCGTCGCTAATTTTTTATCACATTGGCATGTTGTATAGCGAAAACTGGGGGTTTCATTTTAAGAGTAATTATACATCACAGTATGTTGAATATTTAATGTTGGTGTTTTCACCTTGGCGCATGTTGCTCATTTGGTTTATATCGGGCGTAGCACTGCGTTTTATGATTGATAAAGTAAGCAGCTTTAAGTCTTGGTTACATTTCACCTTATACCGCTCTATTTTTTTACTATTACCCTTGCTGGTGGGACTATGGCTAATAGTGCCTTTACAGCTGTTTGCAGAAATGTCACAGCACGGTGTTATTGATATTAGCTATTGGCAATTTTATTTAGCTTTTATAGAGACAAACAATACGCTTTTTATTAATTATCAGTCTGGAGTGTGGCCGAATGTGGATGTAAATCACTTATGGTATTTGCGCTCGTTGTGGCAATTTATGCTGATCATTATCGTTTTAACTCTTTTTGCACGCTTGCCTTTTCTTACGCCTTTAAAAACATTTGTTAAAGGGGATATGTCATTTGGGCTTTTAATTACCTTGCTCACTATTGCCGTACTATTTACAAGCCATTACTTAACTGGCGATTCAATCAGAGAGACTAACGGCTTAATACTGCTACTCGCAGGATACATACTTGCCAAAAACACTTACTTTTGGAACTGCTTAAATAAAAACTTGGTATTACTAGCTTTGAGTTTTGCGGTTTTGTTTGTACTTATAATATTAAGTTATCAGAAGGTGTTTACTCTTCCTCATTTTATTTTAAGCGCTAGCTACAATATTCAACGTGTTGTAGGTGTATTTTTTGTACTCGCGTTCGCTCACCGATTTTTAAATTTTAATACTTACTATTTAAAACAGCTCAATGTATGGGTGTTTCCCTTTTATTTATTGCATCAAAGCATTTTGATTATTTTGTGTTTTTTACTACAGCCTTTAAGTTTAGGGCCTGTTGCTGAACCATTCATCATTATTACAGGGACTTGGTCTTTTTGTGGTGTTTTTACATGGGGTATTACACGAATTGATGTACTTAGACCTTTGCTAGGGGTTGTAATTAAAAGAGATTATTCCCCGACTGTAAAAGTGATTGGCTATACGGCCGCTTTAATTTTAATAACGCCGCTAGCGTTTAAGCTAATTACTTAGAGTAAGAGGCTGTATTAAAATTGCCATAATCTTGTCATGCCTGTGTGTTGATATTTAGCAAATACAATACTAAGGAAAATCACATGTTTAAAAAATCAATTATTGCGCTGTCACTTATATCTGTTCTTACTGGTTGCTCACTTGATGGTGACGATGGTCAAAACGGCTCTCAAGGGTTACAGGGAGAACAAGGCATAGATGGAGCTAATGGGCTAAATGGTATAAATGCAAATTCAGCATTAAATATTAGCCTTATAGGAAGGGGGGTATTAAATGCACAAAGCCCAGAAGGAGCAGCTGAAATAGTTGCATATCAAGCGTCTAAAAAATGGATTTACGCTATTAACAGTTCAGGCGATGACGCTGTTGTTAATATTCTACCCGCCGATACCTTTGATACCACAGCTCTAGTTAAAGATAACGAAGGTGTTATAAACGTTACTAACTTAACCTCGGTCATTACGTTGTCTTTAAGCGAGTACACCCAAGGCGATGCAAACAGTATTGCTATTGATGAAAATAACAATTTACTTGCTGTGGCAATGGCGGCTAAAAACACGGGTGATACAGGGCAAATTGCGTTTTACGACATAAGTGGCGACTCACCTGTATTTATTAAAAACGTAACGGTCGGATTTTTACCAGACATGGTGACGTTTACCCACGATGGCGCAAAAGTAGTGGTTGCTAACGAAGGTGAACCAAGTGGCGACTACAGCGTAGATCCTGAAGGTTCTATTAGTATTATCGATATAACAAATAATGTAATAGCCGATACAGCAATAAATATTGATTTTAAAGCCTATAACAACAAACAAACCGAACTAGAAGCGCAAGGGGTAGTTTTTGCAAACCCAAATGGTCGTACTATTAACGGTAATCTAATAAATACCACAGTAGCTATGGATTTAGAGCCCGAGTACGTTAGCATTTCTAAAGATAACAAATATGCTTATGTATCTATTCAAGAAAACAATGCACTTGCAATAGTTAACCTACAAGACAACAGTCTTGAGCTAAAGGGCTTAGGCTTTAAAGATTGGTCAAGCTTACAACTTGATGCCTCAGATAAAGACGGCGGCGTGAATTTAAAATCATACCCAGGGCTCTATGGTATGTACCAGCCCGATACTATCTCAAGCTTTAGTTGGAAAGGCGCTAACTTTATAGTTACTGCCAACGAAGGTGACGCAAGAGAATACTTTTTTGATACAACGGATGAAGCAGACTGTATAGCAAAGGGCGGACTTGATTACGATAAAGACGACGGCTGCTTAGCTTATATAGATGAGAGCCGCGTTGAAGATTTAACGCTTGCTGCTAATTTTGATTACTTAAATAATGACGATGATGATATTGGTCGCTTAAAAGTAACAACAATAAAAGGCGATACCAATAACGACGGACAATACGAATCGCTTTACGGCTATGGCGCACGTTCTTTTACTATTTGGGATAGCAATGGGCTGGTGGTTTTTGATTCAGGTGACGATATAGCACGTATAACAGCATCGGTGCATGGTGAATCATTTAACAATAATGAAGATGAAAACAAAGGTGACTCACGTTCAGATGATAAAGGCGCAGAGCCTGAAGCGCTGACTATTGGTAAAATTGACGATCGTACATTTGCTTTTATAGGGCTTGAGCGTATGGGTGGGATTATGGTTTACGACATTACTAATCCATACAATGTGCAATTTGAAGACTACTTCTATAATAGAGGCTTAATTAAAGGAGCGAATATTACAGGCGATTTAGCACCTGAAGGAATGGTATTCGTTTCAGCAGAGCAAAGTGCAACAGGAAATCCACTCTTAATTGTTGGAAATGAAATATCAGGCTCTATTGCCGTATGGGAAATAGCATCTAAATAAATCTTTAATTTTAAATAAAGCTGTGTGTTGTTTGTTTAACATACAGCTTAGTTTAAACCTTACTAATACATCATCAATTGATACATAAATTATGAGTGTTTTTTAAACTAAAAGTATCCTGCAGCCCTTTATTTGTATAGCTTTCATACTAAATTCATTTAATTGTCAAAAAGCTGAAATAAAACATTGACCCCCGCTCGAATCTCCCTATAATGCGACCCCACTGAGACAGGAAACGCCAACGCATAGCGA
>NZ_JADYXM010000021.1:0-38198 GCF_015864305.1 Pseudoalteromonas sp. NZS71_1
TCACAAAGAGGTTTAGAAGGCGCTGCGCTTTAGAGAAGTAAAAATACATAATTACTATTGTTTTATGTCTTCTCATTTACTCCTATTTTACTTCTCTTTGTGCAATAAGTTTTTAAGTGATTTATTCACAAAGAGGCTAAAAAGAAGCTACGCTTCTCACTTGAGCAAGCTCGTCTACGATATATATTAAAGCGTTACCAATTTTGCATTTCGACTATGCGCGATTGCGTGCGTGCATATTCAAAGCTCAACTTTTTACCTTTATATAAATGTTCAATGTCGGTTTGCGCATTTATCACTAGCAATTTATGGCAATCGTAAAACTCATCTACTAAGGCAATAAAGCGCCGTGCTTCGTCGTCAAATGTGTGCTCATCAAGCGTTTGTTTTTCGCGTTGGTAGCTATCTTCTATACCGTGAACAATAACTTTACCCGTTGCTTTAACACCCATTTGCGGCACGTTCGATACATATAACACATCAAATTGCGTTGCTAAAAACATATAATCGTTAGCACTACGTGGGCCTGAACATAGCGCCATAAAATCAATCATCAAGGCGTTATCGGCTCTTAATAAATAAGGTAAATCGCGCCCATGCACACTAACTGTATTGCTGCATGTTACAGCCGGATACGAAGCTAAAAACTTACTTTTAAAATCGTGATTTGATAAATTAATAAAATAGTGACGACTGTTTTTACCATATCTAAAACGGTGATCGTCCTCCCCTGCCACGTTAATTATATGGCAATGGCTATTAATTAAATCGATAGTAGGTAAAAATCGCGCCCGTTGCAGGCCGTTGTAATAAAGTTGCTCAGGCTTTGCGTTCGATGTGGCCACCAGCACAACACCTTGTTCAAACAACGCATTGAACAATCTGGCCATAATCATGGCATCGCCAATGTCGCTTACAAAAAACTCGTCAAAACATAGTACTCGAATATTTTTAGCCCACTGTTTTGCAATTAGGATTAGTGGATTTTTTTGACCTTGTAGCTGCGAAAGCTGGGCATGCACTTGTGCTATAAAATGATGAAAATGCAGCCGCTGCTTTTGTTCCATAGGTAGGTTTTTATAAAATAAATCCATTAACATGGATTTACCACGCCCTACGGGTCCGTATAAATAAACACCTTTTATTAAAGTCGCTTTTTGCCACCATGATGTGTGAGCTTGAAGTTGCTCGCTTAGCGTATTTAAAGCTTCCACTGCATTTTGCTGCGCAGCATCAAAACACAGTTCACCTGTGTCTATTTTTGCTTGGTAAAGGCTTAAAATTTGTGTGCTGTGCACTGTCATGGTATTTCACTATCGGCTATAATCGCGCCCATTGTAGCCGACTAAAAATGTGAACCAAAATGAAATTCCCTTGCCGCTTAGATAAATTTATTAGCCACTTAGCTGAAATACCGCGTACTCAAGCTCGCGCTAGTATTAAGCGAAAAGAAGTAAGCGTTAATGGCGAAGTAATCACATCACATAATTTTCAGCTAGCTCAGCAAGATGAAGTATTGCACCAAGGTGCGCCTTTGGTATTTTTAGGTAAGCGTTATTACATGCTAAATAAACCTGTTGGCTATGTATGTGCTAACAGTGACGAGCTACATAAAACCGTTTTTGACTTACTTGATGAGCCAAATATGAGCGACTTTCATGTGACAGGTCGCCTTGATATAGATACCACAGGGTTAGTTATTATTACTAATGATGGCGATTGGTCACATAAAATTACGTCTCCTAAAAGCAATAAATTTAAAACCTACCTAGTCGAAACCCAAGAGCCGATTACCGATGAAGCTCTTGAGCAATTGCGCAAAGGTGTCATGCTGCATAACGAAAAAGATTTAACCCGCCCAGCTATAGCAGAGAGACTTGCTAATTACGGCCTGCGTTTATCAATAAGTGAAGGTAAATATCATCAAGTTAAGCGTATGCTTTACGCGGTAGATAACAAAGTAGTTGAGCTGCATCGCGAGCAGATTGCGGGAATTACCCTAGATGAAAACTTGGCCAGTGGTGAATATCGACTATTAACAGCGCAAGAAATTAAGCTATAAAAGTGCTTTAAAGGAGCCTAAGTTTGGATATACTAGGGCGTGTTGAACTTTGTGGATTGAAATTTGTTCAATCTAGGGGCGATTTAATCGCGGCGCGAGGTTTGTAACCTAGTGGGCTAAGTAAAAATCGAGCAACAAAGAGTTAATCGCCCCTAGAAAGAACCCAAAGGGCAGAGCATGTTTGGCATTTATGCTGCGTTATCGCCTAATTATGGGGAATAACCACACTACATAGGCTCTGCCTTGCCTAAAAACCAAACATACTACTGCAAATTCAACCACCAACGTTCAACACGCCCTAACTAAAACAATATAGCCAAACTTTTACTTGAGCCTGTTGGCCTGCTCTACTAAAATAGCGACCTTCAAAATTTACTAAGGTCGGCCGTGTTAGTTAATTACAATCCCCCTATGAGTCCGTATTTAACGATACTTTTTCAGGATGACGACTTACTGATAGTTAATAAACCAAGTGAGTTATTAACTGTCCCAGGTAAAGATCCTAAACATGCCGACAGCTTAATTAATCGTGTTAATCGTGTTTTTCCAACAGCAAGAATAGTGCACCGCTTAGATATGGCGACTTCTGGCATACTGTGCCTCGCCATGAATAAAGCCGCGCACAGACATTTAAGTATGCAGTTTCAAGAGCGCGAAACAGCTAAACGTTACATAGCACGTGTATACGGACAACTTGAAGCTGAAACAGGATCAGTAGATTTACCCCTTATTTGTGATTGGCCTAATCGCCCAAAACAAATGGTTGATCACGACAGAGGTAAACCTTCGCTTACGCATTTCAAAATACTTGAGCGTGAAGAAAATGCAACCCGTGTAGAGCTAACCCCAATCACTGGTCGCTCGCATCAACTACGTGTGCATATGTTAAGCCTTGGTCATCCTATTTTAGGTGATAGACTTTACGCCCACAAAGAGGCACTCGCTGCCGCTCCTCGCTTACAATTACATGCACAAATGCTGCAATTAAAGCACCCTGTAACTGAGCAAGTACTTACTTTTGAAGCCGAATTAGAGTTTTAAAGGTTCAAATTTACTAGCTAATTCGCTCTATACATTAAACTTTTAGATAACCTTGCCGATACCTAACTAATTGTCATTAGTTAGGTGCATTATGCTATTTCCACGGTTTTTAAAAAGGGCTTTTTATATACAGCTCAGCTGTGCGTTACTTTTGGCTAACCCTATCAGCGCGGCAGAACATATTGCCCCACCTAGCCTATCAAGTATTGAAAAGAGCGACATTGAACGACTTCTTCCAAGCGATGAAATAAAACCAATATTAGCGGGTGAAACAGAATTTTTAAGTCTTTATAGCGAATATATGAGCGCTGATTTTAGAGGTATCGTAATACTTATACCCGATTGGCACTCTTCACCTACCAATAATTCAGGTATGAGCTACTTGCGCAAAGAGCTTAATAATCTAGGTTACAGCACCTACGCAATGACAGTACCCGACATTGATTGGCAAGCAAGTAAAATGGCCGAAGCAATGCCCAGCGAAACCGAAGCTGCTCCTAGTAAAGCCGAGGAACTTGCATCACCCGACACAACAACAAACGCCCAATCGCAGCCTGCAAAAATAAAAGAAGAACCTCATTACGTTAATGCAATTGAAAAAGTAACTGACGACATACTTGATAACTATAAAATAAATCTCATTTCTCGATTTAATGCGCTGTATCAAACCGCTATGGAAGATTCGAGTAATATAGTGGTTATAGCACAAGGCACGAGTGCAGGTGTGTTATTGGAGTACTATGCAGATTTTCCGGACGAGAGAGTTGAGGCATTTATCAGTTTAAGTAGTTACTTACCTAATACCAAGCGTAACGAAAGCTTGAGCCAAACAGCATCACTTGTTACACCCGCCTTACTTGATATTTACTATGCAAATGACAGCACAGACATTTTAATGAGCCTTAAAAATCGTCAGCGCTGGGTTGACCGAAATGCAAAATTTGATTACCGCCAACGCCAGTTGTTTGGCTTGCGCGATCAACCCGATCAACACGCACGCCTAACAAAAGAAATAGACGGCTTTTTACGCCGACTTTTTTAAATACTCATAAGCAGCTTGAATATCTTGGCTCTTTTTAACAGCCAGTTCCATCATGTGTTTTGGTAAACCTTGCGATACTAATTTATCTGGATGATGTTGCGACATAAGTTTACGGTACGCTACTTTTATATCACGCTGCGTTGCATCGCTACTTAAGCCTAATAACGCCAATGCTTGCGCACGGTTCATATTATTATTTGGCGGTACATGGTGGCCAGAACCCTCACGGTAACTACTACTTTGACCTTGGTTTTGTTGCTGCTGATTAAAGCGTTGTTGTTGCTTTCTAAAGTTAAACTCTGCTTGGTAGCGCTTTAATACAAATGCAAAGTGTGTTTTAGAAATGCCTAGCTGTTTACTTACTTCTGCTAATAATTGCTTTTCTTGTTCGGCTAGCACTCCATCAGAAAACGCCATTTGAATTTGTATTTCTAAAAATAACTGTATTAGATCGTTTCGTTTAGCAAAGCGTTCTTTAAAATCGTGTACTGTTTCTTTAAGTGAAAAGTCGCTCTCTTTACCTGACTGAAATGCATGTTGTGCTTCACGGCGTTCTTCGCCTTTTAAGCCCATTTCATCCATAAACAAGTTAGCCGCTTTTATATGTACTTCGCTAACTCGACCATTCGACTTCGCAATGTGCCCCATGACAGCAAAGCAGCTTGAAAAGAATAAAGCTTGGCGCTCGTGAACATCGTCACCACTAAATAAGCTAGAAAAGCCGCCTGCTTTATCAAAGTTATTTTTTAAGCTTTTATCAAATAAATGACCTAGGTATAAACCTAAAATGGCACCAAATATTTTGCCAAACATAAAGCCAAAACAAAAACCGAGAATTTTTCCCCACATCTATAATACTGCCTTCTTAAAAATTGAGTTGTTACGCCTCAAGGCGCTTGTTTAATTGGTTTAAACGCTCTGGTGTACCAATATCATCCCACTGCCCTATATAGAGCTCAGTAGAGACTAAATGTTCATTTAGCTTTTCACGTAAAATAGGCCCTAAAGGGCGAATACCTTGCGTTAATCCTTTAAAAAAATCAGCCTGATATCTGCCAATCCCCGAAAATGTATATTTTTGACTCTCGGCCGGCAAATGACTCAATGCAAAGTCGCCATCTGGATTGTGTGGCGGGTTTTCTATAAGCACTATGTGCGCCTCACCGGGTTGTAAATGAAGTTGCATTAGCGCACTTACATCATAGTCGGTGTATACATCGCCATTTACTACAATGAACGAGTCACCCAACAGCGGTAACGCTTCAATAATACCGCCGGCAGTTTCAAGGCCACCTTCAACTTCTTGGCTATAAAGTATATTTACGCCAAATTGGCTGCCATCTTTAAAGTAGCCTTTTATTTTATCACCTTGCCACGCAAGGTTTATTACAATATCGGTAATACCGGCAGCTTTAAGATTATTTATATGGTGCTCAATAAGTGGTTTTTCTGCCACTTTTAACATTGGCTTTGGCATATTTTGCGTGAGCGGCATCATTCTCTGCCCACGCCCTGCAGCTAAAATCATCGCTTTCATGAGCGCTCCTTTGCTAACTTTTCAGTCACTTTTGGCACTATGGTATTTTTTGTCCACTCACTCAACGCTTTTAGCTCTGGGTAATTTGCCGCTACTTCAATAATGTAATCAAGTGTCGGTAAAATATTATCTAAATAACCTGTTTTACCATCGCGCAAATATAATCGACAAAATATACCCGCAGCTTTTAAGTGGCGCTGTAACCCGGTTAAATCAAACCAATATTTAAACTCATCAAATGAAGTATTAGCCAGTAAATTTTGAGCCGTAAATTCCTGATAAGCAAAATCAAGCAAGCTTGTTAACTCTTTTTGAGGCAGTTTAAAGTAGCAATCGCGTAGTAGCGATACTAAGTCGTAGCAAAGCGGCCCGCGTACAGCATCTTGATAATCTATAATTGCCCACTGGCCGTTACTGTTCATAATATTACGGCTATGGTAATCGCGGTGAACGGTAACAGTGGGTTGCTCAAGCATGGCCTTTATTAATAGCTCTGAACTTGTTTTCCACATTACGTTTTGCTCTGCACTTAGTGGCTCATTAATAAAGTCACTCACTAACCACTGGCTAAATATATCAAGCTCTAGTGTTATAAAATCTTCGTTATACGCTTGCATAGCAGAAGCTGCCGGCGTTTTGGCCCATTGAGCGCTTAAACTAATTAATGCTTGATAGTGCTCGGTGCGGTTTGCATCATCAAGCATGTCAGCTAGGTGCGTACTCCCTAAATCACTCAGAACAAAAAAGCCCTGTTTCTCATCACTTGCAACAATAGTAGGAAGTAAAAAACCTTGTTCAACAAACACCTGATTTAGCGAAATGTAAGGTTCGTTATTCACTTTTTTTGGATCTGAGTCCATCACTATTAAATGCTTATTATCGTGATTTAAACGGTAATAACGGCGAAAGCTAGCATCACCCGTGATCGCGTTTAAAGTATGCGACTTGGCATTAAGCTGTGTGTTTATAAATTGTTGTAAATTCTCAAAGCGTGTCATTTTATAAGATATCTATTTTTCACTAAGTTAATTAGGTCAATTACTGTAATTGCCATTATTTTCCTTTATTATGTGTATATTATATTAAACACACAGTATTAAGGTCGATAAATGAGCAAAACCTGGGGCATATTGATGCTAAGCGTAGTTAGCGCACCATCGCTTGCCGAAACTGAACTGGCACACAACCTTTGTGGCATTTCAATGCAAACCAGAGCTTGGCAACCACTTGAAGGCCTTAACCTTGGTGAAGTTGATATTCAAGCTGATGATGTTGAGCTACTTGGCACTCAAAGCGCTGAATTTACCGGCAATGTTGATATTAACACCCTTAAGATGAGTTTGTCCGCACAAACTGCGTTGATAGACAAACAGCGTGGTTTATTAAATGCAACGGGGCCAATCACTTATCAAGACTATGTAAGTAAAGTAAACAGCACCGGATTAAATGCCGATTTAAATAATTCAGAAGTCAGCTTGTTAGGCGCCGACTACAGCCTAACCGAACAACAAGGTAAAGGCGGCGCTGAAAAGCTTACTGTTAATCAGTCTGGCCTATTACTCATGAATGCAAGCTTTACTACTTGCCCAAGTGACACCCCAGTGTGGGAAATTGAAGCTGACGAAATAAACCTTTCGCGCGAAGAAGGCTGGGGCGAAACATATAACGCCGTATTACGTATTCTCGATACACCGGTTTTGTATTTACCTTATTTTACATTTCCGCTGGATGAACGCCGTAAATCGGGTTTACTTACCCCGACTATTTCAAGCTCTGATAAATACGGCCTTGAAACAATTACGCCGTACTATTTAAATATTGCACCTAATTTTGATGCCACTATTACGCCTCGTTATATGTCTAACAAAGGGCTGCAACTACAAACAGAATTTAGATACCTAACAGAGCAACACGAAGGCTTAGTAGGGATTGAATATTTAGATAGTGATGATTCTGAGCCAGACTTGAATGAACGCTATATGTTTCATTGGCAACAGCAAAGTTACCTAGGTGAAAACTGGCGCGCAAACGTTGATGTAACCAATGTGAGCGATGATAACTACATCACCGATTTAAGCTCAAATTACGCAAGTAAAACCGATACACAGCTGTATCGTACTGGCTCACTTACTCATTTGGGTGATACATGGCGCACCGATATTAAAGTACAAAACTTTGAAGTATTGGGCGATCACTTAGAGTCATACACTGCAATACCACAAGTTAATTTTACGCAAACTGCCCCTTGGCGTTTTGATAATTTTGACTTTAGTGTGTCGGGCGAGATTAGCCATTTTACTAATGACTCATCAGAAGTGGCCATAGACAGCGCAACTCGTGTACACGTAGAGCCAAAAGCACGCTACAACTATGCCACTCATGCGTGGTCATTTTTATCTGAAGTGAGCTTACTGCAAACTAATTATAAGCAAAGCGGAAACTTAACAGGCACGCAATACAGCGATACCGTATCGCGTACTATTCCTAAAGTACGTTTGTATTCTCAGCTTAATTTTGAGCGCGACGCATCTTACTTTTTTGAAGATGCTATACAAACGCTAGAGCCGCAAATTCAATATTTATATACACCTAATAAAGACCAGTCAGACATTGGCTTATTTGATACAACCAAGCTACAAGACGATTATTATGGTTTATTTAGAGACGTGCGCTTTTCAGGTGTTGACCGCATAGCAGCAGCGAATCAGTTTACTTTAGGTGCTACAACGCGCCTATTTGATAAAAAACAAGAAGAAGTATTTAATTTTAGTGCCGGCCAAATATTTTATTTAAGTGACGATGCCAAGCCAACAGAGCAAGGCTTGAACTCAGACACTAATTATAATGCACTATTTGCAGCTCAAACCATGTTACATTGGCACCGCCGTTGGTACCTCGCTGGAGGTATTCAATACGATACAGATGGCAAGCAAATGGTACAGTCAAATGTAACACTTGATTATAAAGGTGATAATAATCAGCTAGTACAATTGAACCATCGCTATGCAAATGATGTCTCAGGAAATACAATCGAGCAAGCAGGTGTATTTACAAGTATTCCTATTAGCGACGAATGGCAATTTATTGCAAGCTATCATCGAGATCTTGAAAACAACAGAAGTATCGAAGTATTGAGCGGATTACAGTATGAATCATGCTGTTGGGCTATCCAAATTACTGGGCACCGCCAAATTGAAACAGATTTAAATCAATCAATAGGCCAAGAACAAGCAACTTTTGATTCAGGTATTAGTTTGAATTTTGTATTAAAAGGACTTGGCAGTAAAAGCCGTTATGATGCACAAAAATTATTACAACAAGGTATTTTTGGCTATCGTAGACCGTATTTTCTTAGTAACTAGAGTACTATCAGCAAGAGTAGTAAAAAGAATATGAATTTAAAAAAATTATTAACATCAGCAGTTTTAAGTGCCAGCCTTTGTCAAAGTGCAATGGCCGCACCAGTAGAAATAGATAAAGTTATTGGCGTTGTAAACCAAGGCGTAATTTTAAAAAGCGAAGTAGACACCATTATTAATCGTGTTAAAAAGCAAGCCGAAGAACAAAACCAGCAATTACCAAAAGATGAAACTCTTCGTGTACAAGCCGTTGAGCGTTTAGTGAATCAAGCCCTTATGATACAAATGGCTGACCGTATGGGGTTACAAATCTCAGACAGTCAACTAGATCAAACTCTTGCAAGCATGGCACAAGAGCAAGGCGGTACAATTGCCGATTTACGCCGTACTATTGAAGGTTCGGGCGAAAGCTTTCAAGCTTACCGTGAAGAAATTCGTAAAGAAATTACAACGCAGCAAGTAACACGTGCAAGTGTCGATCGCCGTATTTATATTAGCGAACAAGAAGTTGATAACCTTTTAAAAATTATGGAAACCCAAGGTCAAAGTGCTGAAGAGTACGACATTGGTCATATTTTAATAGATATCCCTAACGATGCGAACGCTGACGAAATTGCTGGCGCAAAAACACGCGCAGATAAAGTTATTGAACTATTAAACGATGGCCAAGAATTTAAGCGTATTGCTATTTCATCGTCAAGCGGCTCTAAAGCACTTGAAGGCGGACAGCTTGGTTACATGGGCATTAACGAAATGCCATCGCTTTTTGCTGAAGCAGTAAAAGGCCAAAAGAAAGGCGCTATTGTTGGCCCACTTCGCTCTGGTGCTGGTTTTCATATCATTAAAGTACAAGACGTTCGTGGTCTACAAGTTGTAGAAACAACTGAAGTGCGTTCACGCCATATACTAATTAAACCTTCAATTATTTTAAGTGAAGAAAAAGCACGATCTATGCTTGCAGGCTTTGCAAAAGACTTACGCGCAGGAACTGCCGACTTTGGAAAGTTAGCTAAAGAGTACTCAGAAGATCCAGGTTCTGCACTTAAAGGTGGCGAGTACGATTGGACAGATCCAACTACCTACGTACCTGCGTTTAAAGATACATTGCTTTCTCTTAAGCAAGACGAAATAAGCGAACCGTTTAGAACACAGTTTGGTTGGCATATTGTGCAGTTACTTGGTAAACGTGTAGCTGATAAAACTGAGCTAGCTAAACGTAACCGTGCTCACGGTATGTTGTTTAACCGTAAATTTAAGGAAGAAAGTTTTAACTGGCAGCAAGAAATGCGCGAGCAAGCTCACGTTGAAATTTTCACAGCAGACCAATAAATATGACCCTAAGAATTGCTATTACACCGGGTGAACCCGCCGGTATTGGCCCAGATTTGCTACTCACGCTTGCTCAGCAAGCGTGGGATGTTCAGCTTATAGCGATTGCCGATGGCAAGCTATTAAAAGAGCGTGCAAAACATTTAGGCTTAACAATAAACTTAATTAAATTTGATGATAATGCCCCCGCCATCGCAGCACCTGCTGGCAGCTTGTATATTCATCAGGTTGATTTAGGGGTTGATGTAGAACTTGGCGTACTAAACGACGGTAACGGACAATACGTGTTAGATACCTTGCGTATAGCAAGCGAAAAAAACATGGATGGCACCTTCGATGCAGTTGTTACAGGCCCGGTTCACAAAGGCATAATTAACAAAGCAGGCATTTCGTTTAGTGGGCACACGGAGTATTTTGCGCAGCAATCAAATACTGCTGATGTAGTTATGATGCTTGCAACAGAGGGCTTACGCGTTGCACTTGTAACCACTCATATTCCTCTTGCGTATGTATCGCGCGCCATTACACCTGAGCGTTTAACTAAAGTAGCGGGTATTTTAAATCACGACTTACAAACTAAGTTTGGTATAGAAAAACCACGTATTTTAGTGTGTGGCTTAAATCCGCATGCCGGTGAAGATGGCCATTTAGGTCGTGAAGAAATAGAAACAATCACGCCAACGCTTGAGATACTTAGAAGCGAAGGTATGAATTTAATTGGCCCACTACCGGCCGATACCTTATTTCAAGATAAATACCTATCTGAAGCAGATGCAGTGCTTGCTATGTATCACGATCAGGGATTACCTGTGCTAAAATACAAAGGATTTGGTAAATCGGTAAATATTACCCTTGGCTTACCATTTATCCGCACATCAGTTGACCACGGTACTGCACTCGATTTAGCAGGGACTGGTACAGCTGACGTTGGCAGTTTTGAATTAGCGATCCGCGAAGCAATTAAGCTCGCCCAAGAAAAAGCACAAAATCAATGACCGATAAAGTACATTTAGGACACCGCGCTCGTAAGCGTTTTGGGCAAAACTTTTTATTTGATGAATCTATTATCGATAAAATAGTCTCTGCGATCGATCCTAAACCAGAAGACAACCTAGTAGAAATTGGCCCAGGCCTTGGCGCAATTACTGAGCCAGTAGCCGAATTAAGCGGCCATTTAACGGTTGTTGAATTAGATAAAGATTTAGCGCAACGATTAATTGAACACCCATTTTTGGGTCCTAAATTAACCGTTAACCAAGGCGATGCAATGACGTTTGACTTTGCAAGCTTGGTTCGCGATGACAAAAAATTAAAAGTGTTTGGTAATCTACCTTACAATATTTCGACACCGTTATTGTTTCATCTTTTTGAATTTTCAGATCATATTGAGCACATGCACTTTATGCTTCAAAAAGAAGTAGTAAAACGCATGGTAGCAGGCCCAGGTAGTAAAACATTTGGCCGCTTAAGCGTAATGACTCAATACTACTGTAATGCAATGCCGGTTGTTGAAGTACCACCTGAGTGCTTTAAACCAGCGCCAAAAGTTGACTCTGCGGTTATTCGTTTAATACCTAAGAAGCCAGAGCAACGTACAGCAAAAAGCGTTAAAATATTAAACACTGTGTGTTTAGAAGCCTTTAATCAACGCCGTAAAACACTGCGTAACAGTTTAGGTAATTTACTAACTGCAGAAGAGCTTACTAGCATTGGCATTGATATAACGCTGCGTGCTGAGCGCTTATCTTTACAACAATTTATTGATATAGCTAACTGGATTTATGACAACAAGCAGTAATATTGGATCGCCTGTAAAGGTATCTGTAGAAACATTTTACGTAGAAGGTCAATCTCAACCTGAGCTTGAAAAATACGTATTTGCTTACTCAGTAACGATTAAAAACCATAGTTTATGTAGTGCAAAATTACTGAGCCGCTATTGGTTAATTACCGATGCAAATGGCAAAGAAGTAGTAGTAGAAGGTGAAGGCGTTGTTGGTGAAATGCCAGACATTGGCCCAGGCGAAAGCTACAAATACACCAGCGGTGCAATTTTAGATACACCTGTAGGCACAATGCAAGGCCATTACACGTTACGCAACGAATTTGGCTCTGAGTTTCAGGCGCCTATTAATGTGTTTCGTTTGGCTTGTCCTAACATTTTGCATTAAGCACTTAAATGGCAGATTATGCGATAGGTGATTTACAAGGGTGTTTTAGTGAATTTAACACCCTTTTGCAACGTGTTGATTTTAACCCAAGCAAAGATCACCTTTATTTAGTTGGCGACATAGTTGCCCGCGGGCCAGACTCCCTAGCCTGCTTAGACTATATTTACCAACATCAAAATAGCATGACCATCACTTTAGGCAATCACGACCTTCACATGGTTGCCTGCTACTTTCTTAACAAACCTACCAATCCAAAAGATAAACTAAACCCAATATTTGAAAGCCCAAAATTAGCGCATTACATCGCTTTTTTACAAACCCAACCATTGGCCTTAGAGCTTATAAAACATAACTGCTTTATATCTCATGCCGGATTAAACCCCGATTGGTCTATTGAAGACGCGCTAAAACAAGCACAATTTGCACAAAGCTGTTATCAATCAAATAACGCTAAAGCGTTTTTTGAACACATGTATCAGCCTCATCCTATTGAGTGGTCAAGCACCCTTGATGACTTTGCAAAGTTTAGATACATAGTTAACTATTTTACCCGCATGCGCTTTTTAACAAGTGATAACAAACTCGAGCTTAATGCAAAGGGTGCAATAACCGATAGCCAAACATTAACCCCTTGGTTTAACCATCCTAATATAGCTAAAACTAAACACGATATTATTTTTGGCCACTGGGCGGCGCTTGAAGGTAAAACAGATAATCCACGGGTTCACGCCTTAGATACAGGCTGTGTATGGGGTAACACCATGACCCTAATGGAGCTGAGTACTAAAAAAGTAATTATCGAAAAATCCCACCTTTCGTCTAAATAAACTGAAAAAAAACAATACATCTGTTAGATTTATCAATTAATAGTTAAAATTAGTTAAAGTAATTGATTTTAATTACTTAACTTATTGGTACAAACGCCGATAAGTCTTAATTGAAGTACTTTTGAGTGGAAATCTTATGAACCTGACAGTAAGCCAACGTATTTGGGGTGGTTTTATATTTATCACACTATTATTATTAATAATTGGTGGTAACTCCTTAATAAAAATTGCAAATATTGACCGTTCTACTCAAAAAGTGAACCAACTATCACTTCCAGCACTAAATAAAAGCTCAGAACTACAAGCCGAATTTATTTTAATGAGTAAAGCCGCTCAAGCGAGCTTTTACACGACATCCGCCAATGAGCTAGCCCCCATTAAAAAACAAGTTCTTGAGCAAAAGCAGTTATTCAATACCCTTCATCGCGAACTTCAAGACGTAGTAAAAAATGATGTAACGCTTAATCAAAGTAGCCAAAATGTAGAAAAAACCTACTTAAGCTTTTTAAGCACAGTTGAAAGCTTGTTAGAAGACAAAAGCAAACAGCTAGCATTAAACAAAACATTAAAAGCACAATTAGAAAATATAGAGCTAAGTGCAGAAGATGCCAATTCTGTTGTACTCGATATTATTGACATTGATGGCTTTGAGCAAAACCACCCTCGTGCTTATCAAGCTGCAAACAATTTAGAAAATAACTTTATGTCAGTGGTAAGTAACAGCACTGATATGCTAACCGTTAAAACGCTTAATACTCTCGATATTGTTAAAAACGAGCAAACCTATTACCTAGAAGAAGTAACGCGTACCATTGCCTTAATTAAACCGGCTATTGAGCAAACTCACAGCGATTTATACTCAAGCTTAAAAGAAAATGTTGATACTTTAGAAAACAATATAAAAGGTAGTAGTGGTTTAGCCGCAAACAAAAAACGATTAATTGATTCGATTACCCTAACAGAGTCAGAGCTTGCCCAGTCAGAGCAAGCCACCAAAATGGCACTTAACCAAATTGACGAGTTAGTTAATCAAGCAAGTGACGTTGCCTTTAAATTACAGCAAGGCGTACGCAGCGACGTAGACTCAGCTAATTTATGGACTTGGGTTGGTATGATTATAGCCACTCTATTAGCTATCGCGATTGCTATTATTACTGTTAGCCGTATTACTAAACCCCTTGCTGAAGTTAACCGAATTTTAGATATTGTTGCCAGTGGCGACATGACACAACGTTTAGACGACAGCGCTAAAGACGAATTTGGCGAACTATCTAAAAGTTGTAACACCTTAATTGATAACTTACGCAGCCTAATTAAAGGCATTATTTCGCGCTCTACTCAGCTAGCTGCAGCATCAGAACAAACATCTGCTATTACCGCAGAATCAAGCCAAGCAATTCGTAACCAGCAAGCACAAGTTGAACAAGCCGCAACCGCAACAACCGAAATGAGCAGTACATCGCAAACGGTTAGCAACAGCGCTCAACAAGCACTTAGCGAAATTAAAAATGCTGATAAAGAAGCTGAACGCGTTAAAGGTATTTCGAATAACAATAAAGCCACGATTGAGCAATTAGCACGTGAAGTAGACGATGCCTCACAAGTAATTAATAAACTGCATCAAGATAGCGCATCAATTGGCAGCATATTAGATGTAATACGCGGAATAGCGGATCAAACTAACCTACTTGCACTAAATGCCGCAATTGAAGCTGCACGTGCTGGTGAATATGGCCGAGGCTTTGCTGTTGTAGCAGACGAAGTACGCTCTCTGGCGAGTAAAACTCAAGAGTCGACCCAAGAGATACAATCAATGATTGAGTCTCTTCAAACAGGCGCTGAAGCTGCCGTAACAGCAATGAGTAAAGGTAAGCAACGTGCGGTATCGTGTGTTGAGCAAACCGACCTAGCAAGTAGCGCACTTGATTCTATTACATTTGCGGTTTCGCAAGCTCACGATGTAAGTGAAGAAATTTCGACTGCCGCACTTGAGCAACAACAAGTAGCACAAGAAATTAGCGAACGTCTTGAGTCGATTGTAGCCATAGCAGAGCAAACAGCCGAAGGCGCAAACCAAACCAACATTTCAAGTTCAGAAGTAGCAAAACTTGCCGAAGAACTACGCTTGTCGGTAGACGAATTTAAAGTTTAGGTTTACTAAAACGATTAAAAAACCCCGATGGTACTATGCACCATCGGGGTTTTTATTTATCAGGACTTTAAAAGTGAGATGTAAAACCTTACCGGTAAGCACCTAGCTTGCTCACGTAAAAAACACTGCTTTTAATATTTATCTTACCTACTTTTGCCTTATCTAAAGCGCAGCGCCCTCTTAGCCTCTTTGTGAATAGATTACTTAAAACCTTATTGCACAAAGAGAAGCAAAAGAGGAGTAAATGAGAAGAGACTAAAGCCTAGGAATTACGAGCTTTGCTCGCCTACAAGTAAATTTAACCACGGCGTCAAATTTTACCGGTAGGCGTGAAGCTTGCTCACGCGAAAAGCGCAGTTTTTAATATTTATTACTAATAGCTTACCTACTTTTGCCTTCACTAAAGCGTAGCGCCCTCTTGACCTCTTTGTGAATAAATAACTTATAAATCTATTTTTTGTAGGTATAACTTATTAAATGCGTTCCCGCCTGCTTTATAGCAAAACACTACATGCAAAAACGCGCTCGAATTTAACGGATAGTCTATCACCTGCGAATGATAGCTTACTCCTATATATCCCCACTAATATATCGCTTTTTTCTTCCTTACTTAGGCGTTTATTGCTAACCTCGCGTTAACGTTTTTACTTAAACAAATTTTTGCTAACGGAATAATTATGCTCAAAAAAATATCACTGTTTATCGGGATGGCAGTCAGTGCAAATGCTGTTGCTAAAGGTGGCGTATCACCTTATTTACCTTTAAATCAAGCCCCAGAACTTGAGCACCAAGTACAACGACTTTTAGCCGTAAGTAAAAACACACATATTATGAGCAAGCCTTATAAAGCGCACGATATTTATAGAGTACTGCAAACAGTAAGGCATACTTACCCAGAACTATATCAAACACTTTCGTACCAACTTAGCCCTTATATTCAAAGCGATGCGGGTACATTTGCAAAAGTAACGCTTGCAGCTGGCACAAAAGATAAAACACTGCCTAACCAACGCGGCCAAACTACTAAAACCAACTTAATTGTTGAAGGTGGTGCTTACGCTAACTTCGGGCGTTACTTTGGTGTAAGTGTTGCAGGCATTGCCAACGAAGATGAAATATTACCTACACAAAGCTTTTTTTACCTTGGTAATAAATATGCGCAACTAGATGTAGGTTATCGTGAGCATTGGTACTCACCATTTAACGACAGTGCCATGCTATTAAGCACACACGCTAAAACAACGCCTTCTATAACGCTTAGTAATGTAGAGCCAATAACCAGCCTTAATATTCGTTACGATATGTTTATTAGTAAAATGACAGAGCAAAGCGGAATTTTAAAAGAGGGCAAGCAAACAGGTGTGGCAAGAGTTTATGAACCAGGTAAGCCATATTTATTTGGCTTACATACTAGTTTTGCAGCAACCGATAATTTAACAATAGGCTTAAGCCGCTTAATGCAGTTTGGTGGCGGTCCGCGAAGCGTTACAATTAAAGATTTTACAGAAGGCTTTTTTAGCCCTGGCAGTAAAGATAACGTAGGAAGAGAAGATGCTGATGAGCTTGGAGAAAACTTTGAGCTTGGGGATCAACTTGGCTCAATTACTTTTGCCTATAACAATAGTATTTATGCGCTACCGTTCGAGTTTTATGGTGAAGTTGCACTTGAAGATACATTAGGTGGCTCTCGCAATAATGCATATAGCTTTGGCCTTTACTTACCGTTTATTGCTAACAACCACAGCTTACGGTTTGAACACAGTAATTGGCAAAAGCTTTGGTACGCCAATGGTATATACCTAGATGGCAATCGTAATTCAGGGAATGTAATTGGCCACTGGGCGGGTGATGAACACGACTACACAGACTACACCCCTGCTAAATCGATGAGCGTAAACTGGCATTGGCAATTAAGTAAAATAGAAAGCTTAAATACCACCATTCGCATGCTTGAAAATAAAAACGAAGGGTATAAAACAAGTTACGAGCTGCAAACAGCGTACACACGTAAGTTGAGTAAACCAATAATGGGAGCCAAAAGTTGGGGAGCTGAGCTGTATCAAGGAAAGGATGTGTACGGGGAAACATTTGCTAGGTTAGGTGTATTTGCTAATTTTTAATACCCTGTAGGTGCGAATTTATTTCGCGCTAATGTAATTTAACTTTACCAAAAGCGAGGTATAAAACCTCACCTACAATATATGCCACCCTGTAGGTGCGAATTTACTTCGCGCTCATCTAACTTAACTTTATTAAAAGCCAATAAAAAAACACTGTCTTAAATTTAAAACAGTGTTTTAAAATGACTTACAAGTTGTAACTTTTATTTATAAAAGTCTTTATACCACTTAATAAGCTCACTAACACCTTGCTTAACAGCAACCTGCGCTTTATAGCCTGTTGCATTAAATAAGTCTGTAGTATCAGCATAAGTTTTATAAACATCGCCGGCTTGCATTTCACGGAAGTTCTTTTTAGCTTCAGTACCTAATTCAGCTTCAATGGCTTCAATAAACTTCATTAGGTTTATTGGGCTTCCGTGACCAATATTATAAACCGCATAAGGAGCAGAGCTAGAAGCTGGCGAACCAGTTTCAACTCTCCAGTCAGGGTTTGCAACGGGTATAACATCAGCAGCACGAACAACGCCCTCTACTATGTCATCAATGTAAGTAAAGTCACGCCACATATCGCCGCTGTTGTTTATATCAATAGTGTCGCCGGCAAGTATTTTTTTTGTAAAAATATACGGCGCCATATCTGGGCGACCCCATGGGCCATAAACGGTAAAAAAGCGTAAACCTGTTGTAGGTAAGCTATATAAATGAGAATAGCTGTGAGCCATTAGCTCATTCGCTTTTTTAGTAGCAGCATAAAACGACACTGGGTGATCAACACTGTCGGTTGTTTCAAACGGTGTTTTTTCGTTTAAGCCATATACAGAACTAGATGAAGCATAAACCAAGTGTTTAACTTTATTATTACGACACCCTTCAAGCACGTTTAAGTGCCCCACTAAATTAGAGTCTGCATAAGCATCAGGGTTTTCTATTGAATACCTAACACCGGCTTGCGCTGCCAAATGTATTACTTTATCAAACAGCTGTGTTTTAAATAACTCACTCATTGCTGGGCGTTCACTTATATCAAGCTTAATAAATGTAAACGCTTCATGGCTTTCAAACTGCGCTAAACGAGCTAGTTTTAAATTTACATCGTAATAGTCGTTAAGGTTATCAATACCAACTACAACATGGCCAGCCGCTAACAATTTTTGGCATGTTGCCGCACCAATAAAACCAGCTGCACCCGTTACTAAATATTTCATAATTTCCTAATCTTTAAGCTGATAAAGTTGAAAGTTGAAAGTTGAAAGTTGAAAGTTGAAAGTTGAAAGTTGAAAGTTGAAAGTTGAAAGTTGAAAGTTGAAGACTAAAAGCCTAATCCCAAGTTTCAATAGTTTTCATTAAAGCAGATATCATTTTTGATAACTGCCTAGACTCTTCTATCCAAGCCCGTACTTTTACCTCAATGCCTTTAACTTTTAAAGCTATGCTTATTTGCTAACGCGCCAGCAAGCAAGGCGCCTACAACAATAACATCGTAATTATACGGCTGAGTCGTAGGCGTAAAGTTTGCGCACGCACGAAAAAAGCCTAAACGCGCCAGCAAGCAAGGCGTCTACAACAATAACATCGCAATTATACGGCTGAGTCGTAGGTGTGAAGTTTGCGCACGCACGAAAAAAGCCTAAACGCGCCAGCAAGCAAGGCGCCTACAACAATAACATCGCAATTATACGGCTGAGTCGTAGGCGTGAAGCTTGCTCACGCACAAAAAACACTAATTTCAACTATAAGTCTTTAACCTTTGTTTATTAATCGCTACCAAATAAATCGCGAGTATAANTTATTAATCGCTACCAAATAAATCGCGAGTATAAACTTTGTCAGCAATATCACTCAACTCTTCAACCATACGGTTAGACACAACAACGTCAGATATTTGCTTAAACTCATTTAAGTCTTTAATTACACGTGAGTGATAAAACTCATTTTCTTCAAGCACAGGTTCGTAAACTACTACCTCAATACCTTTAGCTTTAATACGCTTCATAATGCCTTGGATGGCAGAGGCTCTAAAGTTATCAGACCCAGTTTTCATTACTAAACGATACACGCCAACCACTTTAGGGCTGCGTTTAATTATTGAGTCTGCAATAAAATCTTTACGTGTAGTATTAGCATCAACAATTGCACCAATAATGTTATTAGGTACGTTTGCATAATTTGCACGCAGTTGCTTAGTGTCTTTTGGTAAGCAGTAGCCGCCATACCCAAACGACGGGTTATTGTAATGGCTACCTATGCGAGGGTCTAAACTAACGCCCTGTATAATTTGCTTACTATTTAAGCCATGTGCTTCAGCGTAGCTATCAAGCTCATTAAAATAAGCAACGCGCATTGCTAAGTAAGTATTTGAGAACAACTTAATAGCTTCGGCTTCAGTTGAGTCAGTAAAAAGAATTTCAATATCTTCTTTTATAGCACCTTGCTTAAGTAAGTTTGCAAACACAGTTGCACGCTCACTTTGTTCGCCAACTACAATACGTGATGGGTATAGGTTATCGTATAGCGCTTTACCTTCACGTAAAAACTCTGGCGAAAATATTAAGTTATTAATACCAAGCTTTTCTTTAATACTTTGCGTAAAGCCAACGGGTATAGTCGATTTAATAACCATAACAGCGCTTGGGTTATGTGCTATGGCATCTTTAATTACAGCCTCTACAGAGTTTGTATTAAAGTAATTATTTTCTACATCGTAATCAGTGGGTGTAGCAATAATTACAAAATCAGCATTTTTATAGGCTGCTACTTTATCGGTAGTTGCTGTGAAATTTAAATCACTACGTGTTAAAAACTCACTAATTTCGGTATCAACAATTGGAGACTTTTTATTATTTAAAAGTGCTATTTTGTGTTCGTCTATATCTAATGCAACCACTTCATTGTGTTGTGCTAGCAACATAGCGTTAGAAAGGCCCACATAGCCTGTACCTACTACGGCAATTTTCATATTAATCCTTTAAGATTAGTTAATAAGTAATAAAATGATTCTACCAGAGTTATAAATTAGGCTCTAGCTAAAAGGCTCTAGCTAAAATGTAACATCGAATGATATTACTAAAGGTTTTTGCAGAATAATAAAAATGAGAAAGAGATGAAAATATTGAAATATACACCAATCAATATTCTCTAATTTACTGCGCGGTTATGTAATTTAACATTATAAAAAGCGAGGTGTACAACCTCGCCTACAATATATTCACCCAGTCCGAATTTACTTCGCGCCAAAATAGTGTTACTTACTCACAGAATATTGTTTTTCTGGTAGGTCTAATTTACGTCTAAAAAAGTTTATAATTTTACAGTAGTTAATTAGTACAAGTAGGTAAGCTGCAAATAAAACTATAAAACTATAAAACATTAAAAACTCTGGTATTACAAAAACCTCACCAATTATGCCTACACCTGCGAATACAGATGCTATTGAGCATATTAAAATAAGTGTTTGTGTAGGCGAGCAACCTAAACGTTGGCAAATATGGTGTAAATGTTCACGGTCGGGCTTAAACGGAGATTTACCTTGTTTAACACGGCGTATCATAATTGCAGCCATATCCATTAATGGTAATGCAATTAGCCACAATGCAGTTACTGGGCGTATCATAGGGTTCCCTGGAGTTTGGCTCGCGCCAATTAATAGCCAAATGACAGTAAAGCCAATCATCATACTACCTGCATCGCCCATAAACACTTTGCGCTCACGGCCTATAAGGCCAAGGTTCATAACAATGTAAGGGATCATACATACAACCAATAATAAGCATAAATAACTTAAGCTTTGCTCATTAGCAATATTCAGTAAAATACCAATTGCACCAAATGTAACTACCGACAACCCACCTAAAAGGCCATCTATGCCATCAACCATATTAAAGGCATTAATACAGCCAATAACAGCTAATATAGTAATAAAGCCACCAACGTAACCAAAGCCCAAGCTAATGTCACCGAACCCTAATATATCTCCAAGTGTAACCAACTCTGCTTGAGCAAAGTAAATCATTGCTATAGATATAATCGCTTGGATAAGCATCCGTATTTTTACACTTAAGTCATATTTGTCGTCCAGAGCACCAACAATGGTCAAGCCAACAATACAACACATATATAAGTTCGCGTGGTTAATCATATCAGGGTGCGAATAAATATATTGCACAATAGTAATACATATAGCGACTCCTCCAACTAGAGGTATATTACCTGTATGCACTTTACGCCCAGAAGGTTTATCAACTAAACCAATTTTACGCGCTACTTTTCGCATTAAGAATAATACTGCGAACGCAATAAAAAAAGTAAGTATTAGGTCTATAAACATGGTTCATCCCAAAGTAGTGTAACTAATCGAATTTATGTGTGTAATTTAATCGTTATGTATTTTGTTTGAAGGTACATAACGATTTATGCAGGATGAAAAGCATAATATTTCTTATCCCTCTTTTCACATGGTTCCTTGACAATTACCAAAAAATAATTATCGAGACTGAATTACGGTTATAATATTTAAGTATAATTTATTTTTACTGCTCAATGACTTGGCAGATATAGCTTTTGACTATATAAAAAAGTAAGCAGCGATAGCTGCAGAAGGCATCTCTTAATAATACCAGTTATGAGCTGCTTCATTGAATTCTAATATCCTTGTTTCCTTTAAAGCATGAACGTGTCAACGAAACTTAGCTATTGGTAAGTTTTCATCACAAGAAATATTTGGAATTCGATCCAATAGGTTTCCACGTATTCAATTTTTTATATCAATTAGTATGGCTATAAGGCGATTAAATAAAAACTCTACACAGAACCCCTTAAGCACCATACTTACCTAATTGATAAAAAATTATTAGTAAGCGGAGGAGCAGCGACTGAGTTTGAATTATTTGCAATACGAAATATAGTGATTAATGACATTCTTTGAATCTAAATTATCTTCTGCAAATTTTCTTGAGCTTCTACATAATTCTGCATATTCATGAGAACTTAATTCTGATGCTTTTCTAATAGCATGGAGTAAGCTTAATTCACATTTAGGCTCAAATAAAAAACCAGTTTGATTTGTGACTAAATCAACACAACCAGGAACGTTAGAAGCGACTATAGGAGTCGACATTGCAAGGGATTCCATTAATACACGGGGTAATCCTTCTCTATAAGAAGGAAGAATAACAAAGCTAGCATCAACTATATACTTTTTGACGTCACTTTTATAACCGAGATAATTGATATTATCGATATTTTTGACCTTTTCTAAAAATAGCCTTTTATCAATCGATGTTGGATTACCACTATCAAAGTCACCTATTATATTTAACGAAATGCCTTCATCTTCAAATCTAGAAAAAACATTTAACAGCTCATTAATACCTTTGTCAGTAAGAATTCGCCCTATATATAGAAATGAATTGTTCTGTCTACTTTGTACTGATTTATAAGTGAATGAGCTTAAATCAACACCGGTACCAGGTATTTTTTTTACTTTTGTAGGTAAGTCTGAAAATATACAGCTCATTTTTTCATAATCATCTTCGTTCATAACTAAATTATGCAAAGCATGAGAGCCACCTAGTCGATATAGATAAACTGTAATTTTTTTAAGTAAACCGCCTGCTATAAATGAACTACCCAACCCAGATATTGTATTTACATACGGAATTTTCAATTTTTTACATACAAAGCCAGACCAGATATTAGGTTTAATTGTAAAATTAAAAACAATCGCAGGATTGATTTCTTTATAAATAATAAGTAGTTTTTTTACAAGAATAAGATCTGAAATTGGATTTAAACTACGTCGAGATAAAGGTATTGAATGACAACTTACTCCTAAAGAACTCAACTTTTCAAAATACTCCTCATCAGGGGAGAGAATGATAACTTCGATACCTTCATTAATAAAAAAGGTAATTAATTCATTATAAAAATTATATAAGTACCATGAAGTATTTGAAACAAATATGACTTTCAATTTCATTTGAATTTCTCTTTAAAACCGTTTAACACAGAGGTAATAACTTGTGATTGCTCAATTATATTTACCCACAGATACTTAGACATATCTGGAAAAGCATGATTCTCATTAATGAAACTTTCAAACTCCTTACTGCTAAGGAAGGAATCAATATATTTTATAGGGTAATTATTTTTTTCTGAAAACTCTTCAACCCAACTATATTTAGTCGAAATAACAGGGATATGGCATGCTAAATATTCGATTAATTTAGTGGACGTTTGTAAATTAAAAGGGTAAATATCAGGAATATAATTAATTGCACACTTAGCTCTACATAAAGCTTTTGGTACATCTTTATAATCAACTCGCCCTAGATAATTAATATTTTCGCCAACAAAATTAATCTTTATTTCTTCGGGAACATCACCTATAACTAGTAAAGTAAAATCCTTTAAAATTCCACGTTCAAAAAGCTCAAACATTTTTCTTATATTTCTGTTTCGCCCCATAGAGCCGCAATAAACAAAATCAAACTCCTTCTTAACCTTGTAAGGGTAAAAAGAAGTGGATATTCCCATATCGCGTAATGAATAATCTGTTTTTTTTCTATAAAATACATTTTTGATATATCGATTGAGAAAAATTTGATAATCAGGTTTTGTTGATAATAAAATCTTTATCCAATTTTTTAAAAACGCAAATCTACCCGTAGATAAAGATAGATACTCATGAATCAAGTAACAGTTTTTATCTTTTCCCCTATTAATACCCATGATCACCCATTTAATATAGGGCTCTTTAAGTTCTGAGAAGTTAAAATCACTGTTTACAACTTGATAAGCGATACATAAACTGTTTAAGTAATCAGTATAAGCTATGATCTCCGGCAGATAACTTTTATTATCAGTGACAAAATAAATTTTAACTCTCATTTAACTCACGCCCAACTTCTGCCATGGTTGCATTTTCATACCCATATAGAGACTTTAACACTTCGTAATGCTTTAATATTTCGTTTAGCATATATAGTGAGCTTTGTTTATTCGTAGTAAAGTTGTGAGGATGCCACCATAAATGATAATTCTTCATTTTTTTGGCAGATTGAGTCATCTCAGCTTTAACTCTGCTTAAATGGATTAAATTTAAACTGTGGCTTGATTTTATTCTTAAATATCTAGAGGCAGGAATATTTACCATACCAACTGAATCAAGCTTAGCGATTGAAAATGAAGGGCCCATTAAAGGTACGTACGAGTCGAGTACTCGTATTATTTTAGTAAATATGTTCACCTCTTCAGATACTGCATCACTAATAGTTGAATTAGTACCACGATATTGGGAAAACCCGAGGTTAGGTAATTTATTTATAATCTCATGAGTAATTTGGTTACGAGGAAAAACTATTGACTGTTTAGAGTTTCTAGTAATATCTTTTATCTTATTATTGGAAAGTTTCAAGTCTTCCAATATTATTGATTCATCAATTTCTACATCATTAAGATAAATATGAGTATGACTATGACTAGCAACTTCCTGGTTATTATTCAATAATTTTTCAATAGCAGTTGTGTAGGTTTTTTCATTAATATTTTCATTTTTTAACAGTGAAATGAAATTAGATGTCTGAAACTCAGGCTCTCGGTGCTTGATAACACTTTCTAAGTTGTATTTTTTTTCATTATCTTTAATCATTCCTGTAACAACAGCCCAAGTTGCTGAAATTGAATACATGTCGAACAATTCTAAAATTGAATTAACAATATTATCTATTTGTACAAATTTTTCAAAATCGGACTCATCTTTAATTATATCATTGAACCCCCATGACTTTTCAAAGTCTAATGAAATTATAAATTTACCACTCATCAGAATATTTCCACTTCGGTTAATGTTAAATTAAAGTCATATGAAGACTTTGTAAGGAACTTCATATGTTTCAGAGGAAGTCTGAAAAACTTTTTTTGTAAATCAGTTGCTATATCTTTGAAGCCTATAACAGCATAACTACACTTTTCATAGTTTAATAATGCTTGTATCTGGCTATGAAAAGAAAAATAACCTATGCTTTCTTTTTTACTCATAGAAAGCTCACAAACAGTAAGTTCTCTAAAAGTATTTCTAACTTTTATATGGTAAACACAGTAACACTCATCGCTCAACCAAAATATTCTATAGTTTATATGTGGTATATCTAGAAAACGCCACTTAAGAAAATCATATGATTTACGAGTGGTTAGTTTATTATCACTAAGGTGCTCTTTCTTCATTCCAACCAATAACTCGATTGATTTTTCATCAAAATCAAAAATATTATTACAGCGTTTATAACAAGGAACTACTCTAGGTATTACCCCAAACTTAATATCTCCAGTATGATTCCAACCCATTTTCAGATAACCGGGTAAACTATTTGCATTTGGGGTATTGTATATAATTGAATCACCAGCAATATTTAATGCCACACGTGTTAATTCAGAAAAAACCCCCTTACCTCTTGCTGCTGGAGTTGTTGCTGTATCAACGGGCTGGTATGCACAAAGACTCTTTTCGTTGTTAATAAACTGCCATTTTAAAAAAGTACGTAAGCCTAAAATATTTCCATCTTCATCATAGGCAAGAAGTGAGATTGAAGTACCAAAAGGGTTATCTCTATGCTTCCACAACAAAAATTGCGGGTCAAACATAGGATTTTTATATGTGTTAAATGATGTATTTAGCAAAGTAGAAATATTATTAACTACTGCAGAATCATTCCAATCTATTTCTTTTATTTCAAACTTCATTATCCAAAACCTCTTTAGATGCACCTACAGAACTTCTAACATTTAAGAACTTATCTGAGATGCCTATTGAAACAAATAGTAAGTAATATGGGATTGATCGAGCGAATATCATTAAACTGACCGCGAGTAAGAAAAGAGAAAAAATAAATAAAAATTCACCTTTAAAAATATTTTCAGTTGATGTTGATAAATAAACTATAAATTTAAAAGATAAATAAAAAATTGATGTAGCTATTAATAGAAATGGTGTCAACCCAAATTGTCGCCAATATGCCAGTAAATTATGAATATAACCACCTAACCTTCCGGAAGACTCTATTTGCCCGCCTAAGTTACCAAAAAACCAATATTGCTTTATATCGGATAAGCCGTAGTCAAACAACAACCCTCTTGAATTCATAGAATAATCTACTTGGCTACTAAATATAGCTGCCATTCGATTATTCAATGATAATAGTTCAAGTAAAGAGTTACTAAAAGAGAGTAGAAAGGCAATAAAAATAAATAGACCAATAATTAAATACAATGGCCTACGAAAGAAGGAAAGTATGAAAATAGTGAATAAAAAAGCGGATACAAAGACAAAAAAAGAAGCTCTAGAATTATTTAAGTATAAGATTACCGCAAAGAAAATAAAACACATTATACTTTTATTACTCAAACCTCTTTTAAAACACAAAAATAATGCGCTTAGACACATCGCATCTCCCACAAGTAGGTATATACCTATCAATGATTGATCTTTAAGAAGTGAATAATCTAATCTAAACCCTTTAATATGAAATAAAATAAAAATAGCAGGTAGAAAGAAGCATATATACAATTTGGTTTTAAATAATCTTTTTATACTCAGTGAATAACCTAACGACAAGCATCCAATTGAACTGATTAACATAGGTGCAAAATAGTTCAATACTGACTTATAAGTACCGTTCTCCAATTCACCAGAAATGTTATGACCTGCAAATAATAGAGCAACACAACAAATAAAAAGCGCACTTGTAACAGAGATTGATACAAATGATAGTTCTAGTGATTTGAAATTAATCACCCTAAATAAAACAGCAACTATACTTAGGGCAGCATTAACGAGGAAAAGACCATTTATAGCCGCATAATCAAATGAGTTTAATAATACTAAAAATGGATATATTCCAACAAACCAGACGAGGTAAAAAAGACTATACTCTTCTTCTATCTTTAAAGTAGAAATTTTCATTTTTTAAAGATCATTAAGAAAACTTTTTGTAATATTAGGCTTGTTGATAAGTATAATATTTTAGGAATATGTTTGAAATTTTGAGCCATTAAAAATTTTAACCAAGATAAAAATTCTTTGTTTTTTAGAGAAATAAGTAGCATATTCCGTGCTATATAATAATTCTTACTTTCTTCGGTTAAATAAGCTGAATAGTCACATAGCCACCTTTTACAAAACTCCAGATTAGCCCCTTTTTTTACAGCATCTATATTTTCATCTAATATAACCCAATTTGTAAAACTCTTGTCGTCTAATTTAAATTCAGCACCATGACTTTCTAATTTCAAACAAAAGTCATAGTCCTGATGTCGATTTAATTTTTCATTAAATAAAATGTCCTTAAAAGCGCTTTTTCGATATATAAGGGATGAAGTTTGGGTAATACCTTTATCAATAAACCAGTAATCAGACAAGGCTCTGCTATTTCCTTTTTCATGCCTAGGAATAACTTCGGCGAGACCACTCTGAATTTGATAATGAGTTCCTCTTCTCAGTCTAGTGTAGATAACAGTATGCTTATTATATTGTTTTTCAAGCAAGTCAAGTCCGGTTTGAAGTTTAGTTTCATCCCAATAGTCATCCGCATCTAATAAGCAAATAATATCATACCTTGCTTTTTTAATTCCTAAATTCCTGCTTACAGCCGCATTTACTTTCTTAATATTCCTAATAAGTTTTATATCGTAACTTAACTTATAAAGGCTCACAATTTTTTCTAGGTTGTCTATATCTTTAGAGTTATCATCAACTATAATAACTTCAACCTTACTAACCCCAACAGTTTGTCCAGCGATTGAGTCTAACGCGTTTTTTATATAACCAGATGAATTATAACTAGGTATTATAATTGAAAACATTTATTTACCTCTAAATCGGATTAATTTCGCAGGCACGCCAGCTATAATAGCATTTTCATCAACTATATTTTTATTGACGACGCTACCCGCCCCCACAACTGAACCGGATGCAATATTAGCCATCACTATCGCGTTAGTTCCAATCCATATATTATTTTTCAGATATACTCTATCAAGTATTTTAGATTGAGTTTCGTAAAATGTTTTATCTAATATATCAACATCATGATGGTTTTTACCACTCATTATTGAAACCTTAGCCGCAATAATAACATCATCTCCAATGCTGCAATTACTTATCACACAATCCTCTTCTATAGTGCAATTGTTACCTATCGATACGGTTGAGTAACATATATATGCGCCATGAAATACCTTTAAATTATCACCACACTCTTCTAGGGTTTTTCGATAAAACTGACTGCGAAGTTTTACCCCATAGTATCCCCCCCATTTAGAAAGCATTATTGTTACTGTTTTATATTTAAAACCACAACATAAGAGAGTTAAATAAAATTGAACATGTAGCAATGAAATAAGCTCGTTAATTATTTTTATTAGTTTAACCATGACTTAACCTTTTTATTAGTTTAAATACTTCATCAAGCTTCAATATATTTAAAGACTTACACTGTTCAAAAAATACACTCCTAGTTTTTTTACTTAAATAATTACCCAGAAAACCAGAGTATATTTGCGAAAAAACAGTTGAAATTGCAGCACCGTAGACACCGTACAAAGGGATAAGTATTAAGTTCAAAATTATGTTTATAATCATACCAATAACGACTCTTCTCATTCTATAACTTTCAAGTTTTAAGGAAATTAATTTTTTAGACGATATATAACCGAACCCTGAAAATAAAGTTCCTAGTAATGTAATAGAAAGTAGACTAGAAGATTCTATATAATGATTCCCCCAAAGGAAGGTGATTACAGTTTCAGATAAAAAATATGAAAAAAAGAGTAAAACAATGCTCAACAAAAGTGACAGTTTATATATTGCAACTATTAATTCCGAATTAATTTTCCCTCCCCTAAACCAGGCCGGATAGGTTCCATTAATTAGAATTTGCAGAATTAGATTCACCGCCATAACTATTTGAGCTTGTATTGCATATATTCCAACTGATTCATACCCAACCATAAAACCAAGCATTATCTGATCTATTTTATAATATAAGATTATAGCAAGAGAAGAAATTAGTAGAGGAAATGTTCTTTTTAATACCATAAAAATAAATTTTATATCTAAACTAGCTTTCAGCTTAACTCCTCTCTTTGTAAATAATAGTAGCGTAGCTATAAAAGCGGTTTCCGCAACATATATAAAAATAAAGTCGATAATAGAAGCATTATAATATAGTAAGCCCAACCTTGCTGTGACAAAAACCACACTTGAGATAATATTAATTTTAGCATTTACCTTTGAATTTAGACTTGCATTATTATCCAACTGAAAAATCATAAATGAAGAAAAAGGTAACTGTAGAGCTAAAACAAGTAAAAGATATATGTTCTCAATATCAATAAATAAATAAAATAAAAACATAGCTATTAATATTACGAACGATAGACATAACCGAGCGCTTATACAATTACTTATAAGTTTACTTTTAAATTTCTCACTTTTTCCTGTAATAAATTTTTGATAACAAAACTCATCAAAACCCAACATTACAACTGGTAGCATAATCATAATTATTGAAGTTAAAAAGCTATACTGCCCAAAGTCTTCCACTGTTAAGCTTCTACTTATCAATATACTTGTTAAAAACACTGATAAGATTTTAATCACTTTTTCGGCAGCAAACCAAGATAAATTTTTCAAATACATTTGAAGCTATTATTCCTAAAAAATTACAATATTGAACACCTGTTATCAAAAATATATTTTTCAGATATATTATATAAACTCGCGTAATACATACAATCAACTGAATACTCTCAAGAAAAACAGCAACAAAGCATCTCAAACTTGGAACTATACATTTAGACACTTTCCCCTATACTCAGACAGTCATTTTAAACTCTCTCATGTAGTACCTTGTTTTGTAATTTTATACAAAAGCGGCCAATAGGCCCCAATTTAAACTAAAGGCTATTTATCGCTTTTGTACTCGTAGTTGTAGTATCCGTAATAGCCGTACGCATTACTCGCTTTTTTAACAACACCGTTAAATACCACGCCTTTTACGTCTATACCATTTTGTTCAAAGCGGTTACGGGTTAACTCTATTTCACGGACATGGTTTTGCCCAAAGCGTGTTACAAGTAAAGTAGTGCCCGTATGTGCACTTACAATTGCAGGGTCGGTTACTGCAAGTATTGGAGGGGTATCGATAATTATAATGTCGTAAGCTGCACTTATTTCTTCAACTAATTTACTAAAGTTGCTATGCATTAATAACTCAGATGGATTTGGTGGTATTTGTCCGCGCGTAATAACACTTAAGCCTTCAACCTTGGTTGGTTTAGTAACTTGCTCTAGGTTTAAGCGGCCTGATAGGTAATCACTTAAGCCATCGTCCCACTTTAACCCAAACTGCGTTTGTAAGTAGCCTTTACGCATATCGGCATCAATAATAAGTACTTTTTTACCGCTTTGCGCAAGTACTGATGCTAAGTTAACTGATATAAACGACTTACCTACACTTGGGCTTGGGCCCGATATAGCAATAATGTTGTTTTTAGCTTCCATCATCGCAAAGTGAAGGCTTGTACGTAAACTACGTAGGGCCTCTATTGCTAGGTCAGCTGGGTTATCGAGCGCTAGTATACTTTTAGGCTTATTTGTTTTGTTTTTACGGGCTCGCTCGGCAAAGCCACTTAGTTTATCTTGATAATCTGAGTGCGGTACACTTGCGTATACAGGTAAGCCTAGCGCTTCAATTTCTGCAGGGTCTTCAACGCCTTTATGCATTGCCTTTTGTATAAGTACAATAACCAATGCCAACATGCCACCTAGCAATGTTGCCATTACCACTATTAATGCTTTTTTAGGTTTAACTGGCTTGCTGGTGTTTACCTCAGCGTAGTCAATAATACGTACGTTACCTACTGTGCCTGCGCGAACTATATCAAGCTCTTGTGTTTTACTTAAAAGGAGAGTGTAAATTTGGTTACTTACCTCAACATCGCGTTTTAAGCGTAGTAGCTCTTGTTGAGTTTCTGGCAGGTTACCTACCTCACCTACAAGCTCTTGTTTTTGGCTTTCAACCGCTTCAATTTGCTCAAGTATACCTTGGTATGAAGGGTGATCTTTTTTAAACTTTCGGCCAATATCTAAGCGTTTTAGGTTTAGCTCTTGTAACTTGGTTTCAAGCTTTACAACTTGCTCAAGCACACCTTGTGTTTCTAGCGTTATGTTTATTGACTGGCGTTTTATTTGGTAGTCGTTAAAGCGTTGCTCTGCGTATTCAAGTTGTTTTTTAATTTCAGGTAATTGTACTTCTAAAAACTCAAGTGACTTTTGTGCTTCAGCGCTGTTACGCTCAACATTGCGGCGTACATAAATAGCTGCTACCTTATCAAGCACTTTTTCAGCGTAGCTTGGTTTAATACTTTGTAAGCTTAAGTTAATTATGCCTGAGTCTTTGCCTTTTTCACTTGCGCCAATTTCTGCTTGAAGGTCTAAAATAGTATTAAGGCGATCTTTACGGGTAATTGTAAACTCTGTACCAGGTCGTGCATTTAAAGTACGAATGGTTAAGTTAAACTTGCCACTTGTAAGTTCCTCGCCTACTTTACCCGATAATATTTGCTCACCATCTTCATTAAAAAGTGCAAGACTGTTGTTGGCTTGTGCTACAACTGTGAACTCTTTATTAATTGCAAAGCGTGGTACGTCAAACCTAAATACATTTATTCTCTCACCGCCCCATGCGTAGCTACTAGCACCAAAACTTGGCTCGGCTAAGTCGCCATCTTCCATTGGAGTAAAAGTACGGTAAGCTCGGCTACCTATAAATGGGAATAGTTTAGGCTCTGCTATTATATCAAGCTTTAAAGTGTCTACTGCCTCACCTATTATACTACGCGACTTTAGTAGCTCTATTTCGGTTACTGCGGCCGATGTACTTTCGAACATGCCTGCCATATCGTCAAAACCAGGAACTGATGCGCCGCCGTCTTCAACTTGTATCATGGCTGTTGCTTGATAAACAGGGGTACTTAATACTGCATAAACAACACCTACAAACATAAACAGTGCAGTTACAGCTACTATAAAGTATTTGCGATCGAGCAATGCGCCTAATAGCGCCATTAAATCAATTTCTTGAGTTGGTTGTGTATTATTAGTGCTTTTATTATTAGTGGCGCTGCTAGCGCTGTTATTCGGCTGGGTATTCATTAAATTAGCCATTCCTTATAAATACTTTTGCCAAGCGCTACACGCGCTGTCGATTAATGTGTAAACGTGTTCAAAAGCCTCTTGGCTTTGGCGATACGGATCTGGTATTTCAGCATTATTAATCCACTTGCCGAGTAAAAACGTTTTACCGCGCGCCTCTGGGTAGCGAGCATGTACGTCGTTTAAATGGCGCTCTTCCATTACAAGTATTACGCTGTTTTGCGCAACTAAGCTTGATGTAAGCTGCTGGCCTTGGTGGGCGTCCATATTAACGCCATGTGCGAGCGCTATTTGTTTTGCCTTTGCATCTGCTGGTTTGCCTTCAAGTGCTGTTAACCCAGCAGACGATACTTTAATATTTTTGCCTTCAAGCTTTTGCTTTAAAACATACTCACCTGTTGGGCTGCGGCAAATATTGCCTGCACACACCACTAAAACTGAATCAAACATTTTTAAAAACCCTTAGTTTGATGAAATATCGTCTAGGCTGTCAACCGATGCTACCGACGGTAATAATAAACTTATTACACGGTTCCAACGGGCAAGTGGTGCCGATGTTACATATACAATATCGCGCGGTTGTAGTTCAAACTGCTCAGCTAGTACCATTGCAGCTATATTTTTAGCGTGTAATTGGTATACGTTTGCAATAACACCGGTTTGCTCTAGGTCACTTTTACGCAGTACAAATACGCCATTAGCGTCGGCTGTTGCTTCGTTTAAGCCGCCCGAGTCGCTTAGCGCTTCGGCTAAGTTTAAACCATAACGGTTAAGCGTTACTGAGCCTGCTTTTTTAACATCACCTAATACAAATATTTTTTGTGCATCGTTACGATTTACATGCACTATGTCGCCATGTTGTAACAAGCGGTTTTGCGAAATGTCGCCATGGGCATAAAAGTCATCAAGTTTAATAACTTCTGTTTTGTTGCCACGGGTAAATGTTACTGTGCGCCAATCGGCTGCATCAGTTAAGCCGCCCGCTTGGTTTAGGGCATCAATTAAGGTAAGTGGAATTTCGGTTACTGGGTATACACCTGGCTTGTTTACTTCACCGGTAACGTAGGTTTTTTGGCTTCTAAAGCCAACTACTTTTACGTCTACTTGAGGGTCTTCTATTACTCGGCTTAGGCGTTTTACAAGCTCGTTGCGTACTTGGCTTATTGTTTTACCTGCTGCGGGTATATTTGGTGCGTAGGCGTAAGTAATGGTGCCGTCTCGTTGTACTCTAAAACCGTCAAACTCTGCGGTACGTTGTACCGCTGCCGGTATTGTTAGCTCTGGGTGGTCCCATACGCCTATTGTTAGTACGTCGCCAACACCTAGTTTGTATTCGTAGTTACTTACGTTTAAACCATCGGTGCTTGAAATTGGCTTAGCTGCTATACGCGCTTGATTTTGTTTGTTTATTAGTAGCGAGTCTATTATTTGAATGTTTACTTTTTCGAGATCTTGTTCGAGGTTTTGTGTTTGCTCGCCTGAGTCTATACCTTCAAAGTGGCTGCCTGGTACTATTGTACAGCCGGTCATGCTTAGTATTGCGAGTATTGATGCGAGTGATTTACAGCTTAACGCCATTGTAGAATCCCAAAATTATTTTAATATTGCACTTACTCACCAACCTTGGTGAGCACTTGTATTTTAGCCGACTAATTAAAGCATGTGCACTATTGTGAAGCAATAGTCTTTGCTTTGTAAAAGCTTTGTTACTAAGTTTTTAATTAGCACTGAAATTATATCAGTATTTTCATAAGGTCTTTATGAATAAATTTAATTGATAGCCGTTTTTAGCAAAACACTTAACGCATTCATCACCAATTGCACAAAGAGAAGTGAATCAGGAGCCATTTAGACAAGTGCTTTATGGCTGCTTACTTCTCTAAAGCGCAGCGCCCTCGACATCTTCAGATTAACCACTTAAAGCTTTATTACACAAAGAGAAGCGAATGAGGAGTAAATGAGAAGCCATTTAAAACAAGTACTTTAGGCTGTTTACTTCTCTAAAGCGCAGCGCCCTCGACATCTTCAGATTAACCACTTAAAGCTTTATTGCACAAAGAGAAGCGAATGAGGAGTAAATGAGAAGCCATTTAAACAAGTACTTTATGGCTGTTTACTTCTCTAAAGCGCAGCGCCCTCTTAACCTCTTTGTGAATAAATCACTTAAAGCCGTATTGCACAAAGAGAAGCGAATGAGGAGTAAATGAGAAGCCATTTAAACAAGTGCTTTAGGCTGCTTACTTCTTTAAAGCTCAGTGTGCTCTTAACCTCTTTGTGAATAAATCACTTAAAACCTTATTGCACAAAGAGAAGCGAATGAGGAGTAAATGAGAAACCATTTAAACAAGTACTTTAGGCTGCTTACTTCTCTAAAGCGCAGCGCCCTCTTGACCTCTTTGTGAATAAATCACTTAAAGCCTTATTGCACAAAGAGAAGCAAATGAGGAGTAAATGAGAAGCCATTTAAACAAGTACTTTATGGCTGTTTACTTCTCTAAAGCGCAGCGCCCTCTTAACCTCTTTGTGAATAAGTTCTATTACGATCTTTGCTCGTTACGCCAGCAAGCTGCGCGTCTACGAGTGAACTTAACCACGAAGGTTTAAGTGCTTTGGGCACGCTTCCGCCCTTAGGTTACAGTTCCTATGTACTGATATAAAGCTATTTTACGCGGCATAAAGCCGCTGCTACGTTTTTAGTTATTATTGCTTAATATCTTTATTATCTACACTTACTTCAATTTTTTGATTAAGTAAGTTAATTAGTAAAATACTGCGCAAGTCGCCATCGGGCTCTTTGTATATTGCTTGTATATTACTGAATGAATCGTTATTCACACTTACTACATCACCTGTTTTTGGTATTTGTGATTCAGTAGTGTGTGAACGTTCATTTTTTAGCTGGTCAATTATGTGCTTAGAAACCACCTGATAATTTGATCCATAAGAAACAAAACCGCCTATTCCACGGGTGTTTTTTACAGCAGAAAAATTACCATTTTTTGATTCAAGGCATACAAATAAATAATTAGGGAATAAAGCAGTGTGTTTGACGGTCCGACGACCTTTAACCAACCTTTCGGTAGTTAATTTGGGGTAAAACGCTTCAATCCCTTGATTTTGCAAGTTAGTTTTGGCTCGTTCTTCTTGCTTTGGTTTGCATACGACTAAATACCAACATTCCATAGTAGCCCTTAATACATAACTAAATTGCAAAAAATACAATTCCAAACTAAACAGCGGCGACATTATAGCCAACATAGAGTGCCTATGTAAATACGCTTTAGTGGTTAATAGCCACTCACTTTAATAAATATTGTTATTGAGTTTAAAGGGAGTAAAGGCTTCAACTCCAGTTTAGTACCTATAAAGCCATGTTTAGATTGGGCTAAACAAAAGTTTAGCCGCGAAAATTTATTAAGAAATTTAATTAATATTTTTTAATAAATATACAAGTAAGAGCGCGAAGTAAATTCGCACCTACAGGTGATATGTTGAAGATGAGGTTATTAATTTAGCTCAAGCGTTAGAACCTTGAATAATTATGGCTTTACCTCTACCTTAAAATTCAATGTAACAAATTGATGACAAGGAAGCACAATGCAAATACTTCACCACGGAGCGGTTAACGGCGTTACTGGTTCGTGCCACGAGCTGGTAGTTAATGAGCAAACAAGTGTGCTTATTGATTGCGGATTATTTCAAGGCGAAGACTCTAAAGCCGACCTTTCAATTAAGTTTAATATTACCCATGTTACTGCGCTTATTGTTACCCATTGCCATATTGACCATGTTGGCCGAATTCCTTACTTATTAGCAGCTGGTTTTAAAGGCCCTATTTTTACAAGTATTGCATCGGCTAGTTTATTACCTTTAGTAATAGAAGACGCTTTAAAAGTAGGTGTAACCCGCGACCCTAAAATTATAGCTGCCTGCTTAAGCTTATTAAATAAGCGCATAGTTGCTGTTGATTATAAAACGTGGTTTGAACTACCTTGCAAAGAGCCCGATAAGGCTAAGGCGAGATTTCAGCGTGCTGGGCATATATTAGGTTCTGCCTACGTTGAAATTGATATTACAAATAGTGATAACAACAAACACCGTGTTGTATTTTCGGGAGATTTAGGCGCGCCATACACCCCGCTACTCCCTTCGCCTAAGCCGCCCTATAAAGCTGATACTCTAATTATTGAATCAACCTACGGTGATAAAAATCATCAAGGCCGTAAAGAGCGTACAAAAACGCTAAAAAGCATTATTGAACGCGCCGTAGCCGACAATGGCGTTGTTTTAGTACCTGCTTTTAGTATTGGCCGCACACAAGAGCTGCTATATGAGCTTGAGCAACTCATACATAGCTCATCTAAAAAGTCTAAGTGGCGAGACATTCACGTAATACTCGACTCCCCTATGGCAGCCAATTTTACTGAGCAATACAAAAAGTTTAAGCACCTATGGGATAGCGAAGCCAAACGCAAAGTTGCAAATGGTAGGCACCCGCTCGATTTTAAAAACCTAACTACGGTTGATTCACACAAGGAGCATTTGGCTATTATTAACTATTTAAGTTCGCGGCAAACACCAGCCATAATATTAGCGGCAAGCGGTATGTGCACTGGTGGCCGAATAGTTAATTATCTTAAGCGATTTTTAAATGATAAAACCACCGATATATTGTTTGTAGGTTACCAAGGTAATAAAACGTTAGGTCGCGAAATTCAAAAATATGGCCCACGTAATGGGTATGTTTTTATAAATGATGCTCGTATTACTATAAACGCAAAAGTGCATACAATTAGTGGTTATAGCGCCCATGCCGATCAAAACGGATTAATTAAGTTTGTAACGGGTATGCATAAAAAGCCAAGCCTGATAAAAATTGTGCATGGCGATGATGATGCAAAAAACGCGTTAGCCGCAAAGTACAAAGAGGTTTTAGGTAATGATGTTGAAGTTGAGATAGGTAGATCGTAGGCGTGAAGCTTGTTATCGCAATTTAATAAATTCGTAAAACGGTACTTTAAATGCGCCAGCAAGCAAGACGCCTACATGGTTACATACACCGAGGGTAAAAATCCTCGTAGGCGTGAAGCTTGCTCACGCAAATTAATAAATACGTAAAAGCTGCGCTTTTAGTGCGCCAGCAAGCAAGGCGCCTACATGGTCACCATACACCGAGGGTAAAAACCTACGTAGGCGTGAAGCTTGCTTACGCAATTTTATAAATACGTAAAAGCTGCGCTTTTAGTGCGCCAGCAAGCAAGGCGCCTACATGGTCACCATACACCAAGGATAAAAATCCACGTAGGCGTGAAGCTTGCTCGCGCAATTTAATTTATTCAAATGGAAA
>NZ_JADYXM010000022.1:0-27451 GCF_015864305.1 Pseudoalteromonas sp. NZS71_1
CGCCAGCGTTCAATCTGAGCCATGATCAAACTCTTCAATTAAAAAGTTTTATGTCTTTCGACAGCTCAATGAATTCTGAATTTATTTTAATATCTTTCGATATTGAATTGACTGTGCCGAAGCAACTTATAAATAAGTTACTTCTGTTGGTCACTCAGTTTTCAATTGAGACTCTAATTTGTTTGCCTCGTTACTTGCTCAATAAAGAACGAAGTAGCTTGGCTGTTAGAACTCAATCTGTACGAGTGCCCACACAGCTGATTGCTTTATATTGTTAAAGAACGTTTTGAGTCGCTTTAGCGTCTCAAGGGATGCGAATAATACACCCTTTATTTTTTGAGTCAACACTTAGTTTTAAACTTTCTTTTGGAAGATTTAAAACCGAAGTTTTATTTAACTCTCTGAGTTGTTCGTGCCTCGCTATGCGTTGGCGTTTCCCGTCTCAGTGGGGTCGCATTATAGGGAGATCCGAAAACAGATCAACCCTTTTTTTAGATCTTTTTACTGTTCGAACAAAAATAGAACAAAACTACGTAAAACTATATGAAACCCCGCCTAAGGTGATGCTTTTTTGTGCTCTTATTTATAATTTAATACAAATATCATTGCTATGTTTGATTTAGACGTTAAGATAGCAAGTTCACAATGTTAAATTAATGTTTATTTCCTGTTTATTGGTAGATCTAAAATGAAATTACCCGATCAAAAATCTTTTATCTTCTCTGTTATTCTTGCTGTAGTTGGTTTTGTTGTTGTTGAGTTTGCTTTAGGCGGCTTAGCTTTAAACCCTGCATTACTATTTGGTGCTGGTTTATTAATAGGTGCAATTGCTATTGCTGCAATATCATCTGATGTGACTGAAGAAGCTGAAGTTAAAACAAAAACGCTTTATGTTGGTAACCTTCCTTATCGTGCAAACGAAGGTGTGGTTCGTGCATTATTTGAAGAACAAGGCAAAGTATTCAATGTTCGTTTATTAAAGGATAAGAATACTGGCAAGCGTCGTGGCTTTGGTTTTGTTGAAATGGCGCAAGCTGATGCAGACAATGCAATTGCTAACTTGAACGATAGCGAGTTCCAACAACGTACTTTAAAGGTACGTGAAGCAAAACAAAAACAAGAAGATGATTCTAATGCTCTACGTACTGAGACGGATCAGTCAGTGTAACTAGCTTTACCGCTAGCTTATTGCTAAACACATCAGCCGTTGCATAATATTGCAGCGGCTTTTTTATGTCTGTTAGTTTATTCACACACAAGTTAAGTTGGTTAAGTAGGTAGTTGACTCTGTTTGCTATCGCTACACCTGAATCAAGTAATTTTACATTCCCTTCAAAATACTGACTAATAGGCTCTGCTAATATTGGAAAGTGCGTACATCCTAATACAAGTACATCTATAGTTTTATCTATATGTAGGTCATCAAGCACTTGATGCAACTTGTTTGTATCCAAAGACTCTGTAAAAAAGTATTGCTCAGCTAAAGTTACTAACTCCACACTGCTATATAGATTAACGGTTACATTACGTGCATGCTCAGTAATTAATGTTTTAGTGTATGAACTGGCGACCGTTGCCGGTGTGGCTAATAAGCCAATATGATTTGAACGTGTTAACTCTGCCGCAGGCTTTATTGCTGGCACAACACCTACTATAGGAATATCTGTCATTTGGCGAACAGCACTAAGTGCAGATGTAGAAGCGGTATTACACGCTATTACAATTAAATCAACATTAAGCGTATTAGCTTTGATGAAATGAATAAGTGAGCATAATCGGTTAATGATTGTTTTTTGGGATTGAGCACCATAAGGTAGTAATGCATTATCCATAAAATAACTGTACTGAGCATTGGGGATACTTTGCTTTATATGCTCAAGTACAGTAGTTCCACCAATACCTGAATCAAAGACCATTATATGCGCTGACAAACTACCGTTCCCACTTTACTTTAAGAACGGCAGTTTGCCATGAGGTATTTATAAAAGAAAGTAGTTTAACTTTGCGTGGTTTCTAAATCAGCAAGCTCGTCGGCTGCCGAATTTAACTGATTAAGGTTTTCGAACATAGACTTTGTGTAATCTACTAACTTATCTATTTGTTCCTGATCTTGATTTAACCATTGGAGAATGCCAGCTAGCTGATTTTGTAATCCAAGCTCACCCGCTTTTTCAAAAGCATTTTTAAGGTCATCATTAAAAGGAGCTAAACCCTCCGCTACTTGTTTTTCTGGTGCTGGTTTATATTCTTCATAGCTTTTAACTGTTGCTATTGTTTTTGTTTGGCGTAAATCCATAGAAAAAGCCACCAGCTGATCGCTGTCTAAACTCAGCTCTTGCGCTTGTTCAAATGCTTCATCTAAATCACCACCAAAAAAGGTTTTACTTAAATCTTGTAAGTCTTCCATCATTGCATTAATAGCTTCTTGCTCTTGCTCATTTAAGTCACCATTAACCGACATCGAAAATGATACCTGTCGAGATTGCGATGATGAGCTTGCAAACGACTCGCTATTACTGTTTTGCTGATAGCCACTTGCCGATTGAGATTCAAATGCATCTGCAAAGCTAATACTTACCTCGTCACCCTCTGCGGTGGTAAATTTATACTCTGCATTACTCGTCATACTGACATATTGAGCCTGGCTTATATTTACGCTGGCAGGTTGTGGGTTAAATAACGACTCTTCAAACTTATCGAGCCCATTGTAAATTCCCTCTTTGGACTTATTAATCCCCTCTTCCATGTCATCATTAAATACACCTGTACCTTTGAGTTCATCAACAGCGTCGTCAATCCCTATTTGGACTCCTTTGCGCGCGTCGCCTAACATATCTTTGAGCTTTTCGTCATCAGCGCCATTAGCTTTTGCTTTATTAACAGCACTACTCACAAAATCGAGTACGTTTTTTACTATTTCATCAAAATCAAATAGTGGTTTATCTGCTTTTTTTTCTGCGATAGGCAATCCAAGCTGCTCAGCCATTTTATCGCCAAGCACCTTTGCGGCCAACTCTCGGCCTCGTTGTTGATAGCTATCTTGAGGAGACGTAATTGTAGGTTGCTGTATATCAGCTTTATTATTGAATTTATTGATGTTGTTGTTTGGCGTAAAGCCATAATTACCTATTTTCATGATTCGTCTCCTAAGCGTGCGTAGTTTATTATCGGCTATAACAATAAAAACTAAAGTACAATGTTCAATAAAACAGCATAAATGCTAGCCAAAACTAGACAAATACGCAGCGCTCCCTACAATAGCGCCGATAAACAGATCTTAGATAAGGTAGTAGCGTTAATGGCAGTTATTAAAATAGATACCACACAGTACCAAACGCAGTTAAGTGAAAAAGAGCAGCGTATTAGTGCACAGTTCCAACGTTTTGGTGTGGAGCAACTAGAAGTATTTAGCTCAGAGCCAACTAACTACCGCCAACGTGCTGAATTTAGAGTATGGCACGACGGTGACGATCTGTTTCACATTATGTTTGATCAACAAACAAAAGAAAAAATCCGTGTTGATACATTTGATCCAGCAGCGCCTCTAGTTGGTGAAATAATGCAGGTGATGATTGAGCATCTTAAGCCTTGTGAAATATTACGTCGTAAGTTATTTCAAATCGATTACCTATCCACGCTAAGCGGTGAAATTTTAGTAAGCTTGCTTTATCACAAACCACTTGATGATGAATGGTTAAGTGAAATTAAAGCGCTTAAAGAAAAACTAAGCAGTAAATACAAAATTGACTTTATAGGCCGAGCTCGCAAACAAAAAGAAGTGCTGGGTGATGACTTTGTAACTGAGCGTTTAACAGTTAATGGTCAAGAGCTTATTTATCAACAAGTAGAAAATAGCTTTACTCAGCCTAATGCAAAAGTAAATATTAATATGCTGGAGTGGGCGCAAGATTTATGTAAACCACTTAAAAATGATTTATTAGAACTGTATTGCGGTAACGGTAACTTTTCAATTGCGTTAGCGGGCTGTTTTAATAAAGTATTAGCAACAGAAATATCAAAATCATCTGTTCATTCTGCTCAATACAATATTGCTAAAAATAACGTAGAGAACTTAGATATTATTCGTATGTCGAGTGAAGAGTTTACTCAAGCAATGAATGGCGAGCGTACTTTCTCTCGTTTAGACGGTATTGACCTTAAAAGCTATGACTGCCAAACCATATTAGTTGATCCTCCGCGCGCGGGCATGGATGAATTAACGTGTGACTTAGTGGCTAACTACGAAAGCATAATTTATATATCGTGTAATCCTGAAACCCTTGAGCGTGACCTTGATCACCTAACACGTACGCACAACGTTAAGCGCTTTGCTATATTTGATCAGTTCCCATATACACATCACATTGAGTCGGGTGTTTTCTTGCAGCGCAAATAACCAGCCAAAATTAAAGTGCCAGTACTTTTATAAGTGCTGGTATTTGCTCTTCGCTAAATACTTGAATACCATTTTTTATTAATAATGCTGTAGTTAAACCTAGCCCTTCGATTTTTACTCCGCGATGCTTTCCATCATATATTGTATTTCGTCCGCAAGAAGGGCTCGATTCTTTAAGTAGAGCAAAACGAACTTGATTCTTTTTACAGAGTTCTAGCGCTATATTAGCTCCAGTTTGAAACTGTTCTGTTACATCTTCTCCTAAATTAGTAACTACACTCCCCTGTATTATTTCAGCAGGAGCTCTAGGAGTAGGAAGCCCACCAGCGACCTCAGGACAAAACACAATTAATCTATTTTGTTTTTGCCACAAATTAAGCTGTGGATGCAAAATTGCGTGTCCTCTACCATCGTAGCGAACAGGCTGCCCTAGCAAACAACTCGATACTAATATTTTTTCCATCGCTATATCCTTATAAAGCAAAAAAGCTCCTTAAGGAGCTTTTTTAGTTTTAGCTAAACTTACTTGTTAGCTAAGTAATTAATCAGTTTGCTAATATCTTCTGGTTCAGTAATACCCGACTCACGACCTAGGTTTAATTTATACTTACCATTTACAATAAATGTAGGTACGCCACGTAGTGCGCCTTTTTCTTTAAAGTAGTCTTGATCGCGTTTCATTTTAGAGCTCAGCGTACGTACCGAGAAGCTTTTAAACAGCTTATCAAACTTATCGCCATCAACGCCCTGCGCTACAAATATATCTTTTACATCTGCAAGCTCATTAAAACTAGCGCGCTTTGTATGAATATGATTAAAGATTGCAGAGACAATTTTATCTTTTTGCGGAAGCACTTCTGCAGTAGCGAGTGCTTGGCTCATCATCTGTTGGTTTTCTGGGTCGCGTACACCTACAAAATCAACATGGCTCTTTTTAAATTTAACGTTTTTATCAAGCTTAGGCTTAAACTCACCAATTAGTGCTTCCATGTTATTACATGCAGGGCAGTAAAATGAGAAAAACTCTTTAATTTCTGGCTTTTTAGTTGCGCGCTCAGAAACAACGTCGTAATGCACGCCTTCTTCATACGTTGCTGCAAAGCTTGTTGCCGCCATAGGAAGTAGTACTGCAAGCAAACCTGCTTTAACTAATTTAATCATTATTATGCTCCGAAATTTATAGTGCTAATAAAAACGCTACTAACTCATCAAGTTCTTTTTGATTTTTGATGGTGTTGAGGTTTATTTTATATTTATCGTTAACAATAAAAGTAGGTACACCTGTAAGTGCGCCTAATTTTGAATATTTATTTTGTTTGTTTTGCATTGCTTGCTCAGCCGAAATAACTGGCATGCTTGCAATTTCTTGATCAAACGTTGCGCTATCAATACCGTTTACTTCAAGTAATTTTTTAACGTCTTTCATTTCAGTTAAAGGAGCACGCTGAACATGAATACTTTTAAAAATTTGATCGCTAATACTCTGCGCCTGACCATGCTGCTTAGCAATTAAGTAGGCAAAGCTTAAATTACTTTGTGCTTGTGGCGACACGCCACCTAAAAAGTTCACGTGGTTTTTAATAAACTCCGCGCCTTCTGGCAAGCCTTGTTCAATTGCTTTTGCTACTGGTTCAAACTTAAAACAATGTGGACAGTAAAATGAGAAAAACTCGGTTACTTGTGGTGATGTACTTTTGTCTACATCAATAACAGTGTATTGATTATCAACTTCAAACTGTGCAGCAAGTGCTGCAAATGGTAAACATAAAAGTAATAAACTCAGTTTTAATTTTTTAAGCATTTGTATCTCGTTGTACTTGTCTTTAAATAAAATATTACGGCAATAACTTTAACGGTGCTTCTTGCAGTGCTGCAAGTTGCTCCTTCAGTGCTAAAATTTGTTGCTCCCAGTATTTGTCATCAGCAAACCATGTAAAGTTCCGCACAAAGGCAGGATCGCTCCATCGTTTAGCTACCCATCCCATATAATGGATAATACGCATCGCTCGCAGCGGTTCAATTAATTTGAGTTGAGAGTGATCAAAATCACAAAACTCTTCATACGCACTCACAAGGGTGTCTAACTGTAACAGTTGCGTCGCTCTATCGCCACTGAGCATCATCCATAAATCTTGGATTGCAGGACCTTGGCGGCTGTCATCTAAATCAACAAACATGAGCGCATCACCTGCCCACAAAATATTACCAACGTGGCAGTCACCATGTAAGCGAATACTTTGCACATCTTTATACTGTTTTTGCGCCTGCTCTATCACTAAATCTAAAATAGTATAAAAGGCAGTATTTATTCCCATAGGCACTAAGTTACTTTTTTGAAGATGAACTTTGGCTGTATGTAAATACTCCTCGCAAGTAACTGTTGGCCTATAAGTAAAAGGCTTTGTTTTAGCTACTTGGTGCATACGGCCAATTAAACGGCCCATTACATCAAGCTGATCTAAGTTATCAACTTCAAATAAACGCCCGCCGACACTTGGAAACAACACAAACAAATAACCTTCGTGTTCAAACAAGCTTTGCCCATTATATAAAATAGGGGCAACAACAGGCACTTCCGCTTCTGCCAGTTCAAATGCAAAGTCATGCTCTTCTTGAATTTGCTCTTTACTCCAGCGCTCTGGGCGATAAAACTTCACTACGTAACGCAGGCCATCATCGGCTTTAAATTGGTACACCCTGTTTTCATAGCTATTGAGTGCCAACAAACCAGATTCGGCGTACACACCTACGCTTTCTATTGCATCGAGTATTAGGTCAGGTGTTAAGTCAATAAAACTAAATTTACTCATACTCTTCTTATATAAAATAAAAAGCGGGTTATATACCCGCTTTTGTTAATTGCTATATCAACTTACCTATTTAAGGTCGGTTGTGATTATCGCGCTTTAAAAAAGTTACTCGACTGCGATATTGTCTCATCCGGCTCATCTACCGGTGAAAGCACAAAGTTAAACTCAGTCATCGACACCTTCAAATCATAAGGGTCCATTACAAGCGACAATGGCACATTATGAGATTGCCCTGCCTGCACAGTAAATGACTGCTTACCAATATACTTAAAGTTATCTAACCCTTGCACTTTAATATTAAAGGTTTGCTCGTACTGCGCTTTATTAATTACCTTTAATGTATAGGTGTTCTCCACTAAACCATCAAAATCGACACGATATAATTGGTTTCGATCACGAATGATATCAAAGTCCATTGTTTTACGCAGCGCTATATTAGCTACAAGTGCTCCCGTAAGCACAACAAGTATGACCGTGTAACCAATGATTTTAGCTCGTAGCGGATTCGTTTTATTTTCTGGGGTTTCGAGGTTTCGCTCTGTCGTATATGAAATAAGTCCACGCGGGTATTCCATTTTATCCATTACGCCATCACACGCATCAATACATGCACCACAGTTAATACACTCAGCTTGCAGCCCATTTCTAATATCAATACCTGTTGGGCACACTTGAACACACAGGTTACAGTCGATACAGTCGCCTAGCTCTAAATCTTCATGATCTACTTTACGTGAACGAGGACCACGGCTTTCACCACGGCTTTCGTCGTACGTTACGGTGTATGTATCTTTATCAAACATAGCTGATTGAAAACGAGAGTAAGGGCAAATGTGTAAACACATAATTTCTCGCATCCAACCGGCATTAGCATAGGTACACGCAGCAAAGAAAATAATACTGACTAGTGCATAACCACCCACGTTAAACGTTACAAAATCAGGAAGTAACTCTCTGATTGGCGTAAAGTAACCCACAAAAGAAATAGCGGTATATAACGAAAACAATACCCAACTAGTATGCTTTGCCGTTTTACGCCAAAACTTATCAAAATTCATGGGTCTTTGATCGAGTTTTTTACGCTGATTAGCCGTGCCTTCAAGCTTTTCTTCAAACCAAATAAAAATAAAGGTCCAAACAGTTTGCGGACATGTGTAGCCACACCACACCCGTCCATAGAAGGTGGTCACTAAAAACAGCGCAAATGCTGCCAGCATAAAAATAAACGCTAATATGGTAAAATCTTGAGGCCATAGCGTTAAACCAAAAATATTGTATTTTTGACCAATTAGATCAAACAGCACTGCTTGCTGGCCGTTAAAATTAATCCAAGGAAGTAACATAAACGCAAGTAGGCCTAAAAAGCCAATGCGCTGCCTAAGTAATTGATGTAGGCCTTTTACGGCACGCACATAAATACGATTTCGGGGATTGAACCTATCATCTTGACGGCTTAAATCCGGTTTTTGGATTTTCACCTCTACAGGGATATTCTTTACTTTAATTTGCTTGTCCATCGAAGTTCCTCAACGCCGCTTGGAAATAAAAATCCAGCAATACTCAAGTACTCTATACTTAAAGCTAGCAAGTTACTTGCTAGGCAGATTTACTTTAATAAATTGCCTTCTCGAATACTTTCAGATATTTCAGAAATATCTGACTGCTGTTAACCATTATAACAATGTTGGTTAAAATTACTGGCATAGATCGCTAATAATTTATTCATCCCAGTTACTTGCTTTTAAAATGCAGTTTATTACACTGCATGGTAATTCAACCCTACTTAGATCAAGGTTTACGTATCCATGAAAAAATTTATTATTTTGGTAGTTGTGATCCTTGCCTTTTTTACAATCGATCATCCGCTTATAAAAGAACCTCGCGAAAGGTTATTAGGTGAAGGCATTGGTTTTTTAAGTGATGCAAGTAAGGTTAACAGAAGCCCTGCTGCAAATATGGCTAAAAATAGAATCAGCACTCAACTTAAATTGTCTGAATCTGAGGGTGAGTACGTAGAAAAAACGTTTACAACAGATGACTCTGTTCAGTTATTTCACCTACGTTATTGTCGTGAACGTGACTTAAACCTTTATTTTTATGGCGATCGTTTAAATACAGTATGTAAAATAGTGACTGAAGCATTAGAGCAAAAGCGAGCAAAGTAGTGGATTTTTCAGGATTAAATAAAAAAGCAAGCGACTCATTTCATAAACAACGCAATATGCTCAAGCAATTAGCACAAGGCAAAACGTTAAAGTGTGAGAAGTGTAATGGGGTTTTAACACTTAATTTAGCCACCAGTGAACCTGGTAAAGGCGTAGTAAAGTGCAAACAAGGCTGTACGGATATTATATTAGAGCTAGGCACTTAGATTAAACTAAGCGCCTGGTATTAATAATTACTCTTCCCAACTCTCGTCGGTTATCAAACCGCTATTAATTGCGACCACTTCAATTAGTTCAGCAAACCCTAATGCAAAGTCACCCATTGATTCATATTGGTACTGACACAAGGCTTCTATAGTCATGTTATTTTGTTTGGCAATCTGAGCTATTGCTAGCTGGTCGAGTGCAAAAAAGCTTAATGTACTTAACGCACTTTCTAATGCTTGTTTAAAGTCAGTGTCTAATTGCGGTGCATTTAACAAAGGCTCTGCGTAAGCTTTGGTTGCAACTAAGAAACCTTTACTCCATGACTTACAAAATTCAGCATCAAATGTGTTAGGTAATTTGTATCCAGTTTCAAATACTTGCTCACTAATTTTATGATATAGCGCCATAAACAAGAAAAGTACTTCTTCATCTAAATCATTAGCTGTATTTGGCAATATCTGCTCAAGCCACTCATGCACATCTAATGGATTGGGCGAACAAATAACGCCAAATAAATAGCCTTGGCTTTGTTGAAGGGTCATTGCTTGAGATTGGGTATTTAAAAATGTGCTGAGCTGCTTTGCGTGCAGCTCAGTAAATTGGGGTATTTGCATTAAAACTCTTTATATTCAAACATTAAAAGTTGAGCGGGTAACGACCTTGGCTATCTGGTCGGCCTAAAAATTTAACCGCATCATGTACATCTTTAGGTAAGCTAGCATCTGGTTTTACATAACCTGCCACACTAAAGTCGAAATTAGCTTTAAGTGTAGCATCTGCCTCAAGGCCAAGCGTATTATCTGGGTCAATTAATATAGCAATATCGCCCGACTTACAGCTTAACTTACCAGCCAGAGGGCCAATATTAAACCACCCGTTTAAGCCTTGCACGTCAATATTAGGGCTCGCTATTTCACCTTTTAGTGAATCACAATAAGGTGCACCTGAGCTGTATTCATCAAGTTCTAAAATTACACGCCCTTTAGCGGTTACAGGTAGGGGAAGCTGCACGCGCTGCATTGCACGCTCTACTGTTGAGCGCACTAGGCCGTCAGTCACTTTAACTTCTTGATTAAAAAGCCCATAACTTACATCAGCATAACCCGAGATATCACTACGCTCTCGTGCATTACCAAACTTCACATTCGCATTTAGCTTGCCTGTAAATAACTTCCAGCCAGCAATGTCCCAACGCACATTATTTAACTGTTCACCATCAAAACGAACTTGCATCATTTGACCTTGCCAAACAGTGCCTACAGTTTGGCCTACTTCTAATTGCTTTGGAAAGTACGGTTTTGCTATATCTAGTGCAATATGTGCTGGTAATTTAATAATACAAAACACAATAAAACTAATTAAAAAGACAGCCGATAACGTTATTATTTTTTTCATTAATTAATTCTCTAATACTAAACGGCTTACACGCACATAGCCTGATTTATCATCGCGGCTCAAATCTAAGTTTTCAATTTTTAAACCATGCTGATTTACTAGCTCATCTAGCCATTCTATTAACTGATTAAATTCTACAGAGTCGAGCGTCAAACGTAGCGAATCACTACTTGGCTGCATTTTACTAATACTTATTTGATGGCGCCCACGTGTAGAATTAACAATTTGGCTTAAGTTTGCATTGCTAGCAACACTGGTGTTACCCGCAGCCTTTAGCTTAACAATACTGTCATCAACCCAAGCTAATAGCTCTTGTTGTTTAATTTGAGATTGCTGTGCCTTTTCTATCGCATTATTTAATGGTCTAAATATTCCCATTACTAAAACAAAAATAATAAACACGCCACCAGCGACCATTACCAATTGTTGTTCTTGCTCTTTAAGCGAGCGCCATTGTTGCATTAACTGCTTTTTCATACTGCACCTCGCAGTTTAATTTCACCAACGACATAATCACCGTCGTTATTTAAAGACCCTTGCTCAACAGTTAAACCTTGTTTTTCAAGTATGATTTTTACTTTACCAAAGGTTTGGAAGTCTTTAGCACGTGCACGAATGCGCAGCTCATTGCGACGTTTGTCATAACGAAGTGTTTCAGGTGTAAATTCGCTAACTTGCGAAAATACATCAACCAAATTAGTCGTTAAGTCTAAAAAGCCCGACTCACTTGAGCCTTGCACTTTATCTAACGCGCCTTTAATTTGGCTTTTAATTAGATTGGGGCGAACTTTAGTTCCTGGGAATGCTTTTTGGTATCTGTCGACTACTTGAGCTTTAGCTACTTCTACTTGTGTATTAAGTTGGTGTAACTCAATAGCTTTTATTGTAATCGTAGAAACCAATGCAACACTTGCTATAATTGCGGCGCCTTTCCAGTAACCCCACCATAAAGCGCTTTGTTTTTTAAGCTGATACATACCTTGGCGTAAGTTAAAGTTAACGCTATCTAACTGCTTTGCAAATAATGCTAGAGGTAAGTCGTACTCACTCGTTTGCGCTTGTAAGTTAACGCTTTCTGGAAACTGACTAGCTGGGCTAAAATGCTTAATATCAGGATTACCCATGGCTGTTAAGTAGCCATTTAACCAACTAGATTCAACCGCACCTATATGCCATTGCCCCTGCTTAAATAACCATTGGTTATTGAGCTCGATAGCGGTAACTGCGCCATCATCTGCAAGCGGTAACAACAAAGCATCGGGTAATATTCTGTATACTGATAGATTATGCTCTACAAATAATGCGAGCCATTGTTCAAACCATTCACGGTCTGTCATTGCTACACGAATTGCATGTTGCTCACCAAGCATTGTCGGCTGCGCTACTGCTATAAACAGTTCATCTACGTCACATGCTATATCTTCCTCCAGCATGTATGGCAATGCTTGCTCAAGCTTGCGATTCCATTTTGTTGGCAAAGCGACCGTTTTTAATTGCACTTGATCACTTGGTAACAACACAACAACTTCTCGGGTAAGTGCTTTTTCGCTTAGCTCACTTAAATGCTCTGCATTTGGTAACTCGCCACTGGCTATTATTTCTTGTTCTTGTGGTGAGTAAATTAACCAATTAAGCAATTCTTGCTCGGTTTGACCCGTGCGGATCAACAGTATTTCTGTCACTGTACGCCTCCAAATTTTCGCGCCAGTATCGTTACGTCACCGTCTTTAGCGTGCAGTAATGTGGTCATCGAAAAACGCAGGTCGACAAAATTTGCCTGCGTTTGTAATTTAAAATATTCGCTTTTAATACTAAATAAACTTTTGACTGAGTCGGTATTAGTACCGCCTTGTTGCTTCACCTGTTCAAAAAATTCATCAATGGTGTCAAAGCCAGTTTGCGGTCTTGCACCTATCACAGCCTCTGCACCAGATAAGCTCAAGCTTTCTATTAAGGCACTGAGTATAAGTGCTTGCTCTGGGATTAATGTATTTACGTTAATAGATAAAAGCGTACTGCCTGGTATTACACATACATATGGCAGTACTTTTTCCATCACTAATGGGTTGAAGCCCTTAACCAAGCGTAATTCCGATGTTGATGCAAATAAACTATTGGCTGTCATATACGGAAAATCTCGTGATAAATACTCGTCTTCTTCTGCGCCTGAGCGATATGTAATACTGTCCTCGTCAAGCCAATCAAATACGCTATCTGCCATTGTCTCTTCTGATTCATCAGCAGGTAAATCTTCAATGTTTTCAAGTAATGCAAATAGTGCTTTATGTGCAGGGTTTGTTTTACTTGCGCTATTTTCTTCTGGCGCTATGGCTAAAGCATTTAAATTTAGACATGCTTGTAAATCAGTAATTTTGCCACTTAACGTGCCGTTATCAACAGGGTATGAAGCATCCCCTTGAGTTGCCCAAACTTGATCAAGTGTTGTTTTATCAGCATCATCTTTTTTACTTTGTATTAGCCCTTTAATAGCAAGCTCTTCTGCACCGTAGGCATACCATTTAGCTTGCTGGTGACCTTGCAAATTAGTGCTTTTTTGCACTTGAACCATTAAATTAGCACTCATTTCTACTGCTAAAATAGCCGCTAATGCCACAATAAACAAAACAATAACAAGTGCTGCGCCGCGCGATGATTGCTGCTTAACCATTATTCACATCCGTACTTTGTGTAGCAACAACTTTGCCTTGCCCAGGAACTAAAAATACACGACGAATTGGCTCTGCTTCTATTTGTTGCAAAGTAACAGCAACCGCTTTAGGGAGAGCTTTAATTTCCCACTGTTCCTGCCATTCGTTTTTATCATCCAAAAACTCAAACTTAAGCTCTTCAACATTTTCTAGTACACGTTGAACTCGCGGCTCCATATTATCAAGCTGATCAACATAAACCCGATAAACACGCTCAAGGTTATCGTCTATCACTCTATAACCAACGGCTTGTAGTTCTGAACGTGGCAATAAATTAATTGGATTTATCCAGCCATCTCGTACAAACGCGATACCATCGTATTGGCTTTCTAAAACGTAACGACCAGCAAGTAAGTATTGTTCTTGAACATCACCAGATTCGTTTCGTACTGCACGTTTAGTCATTTGGCTAAAATCTTGATCCATTAACCTAAATGTTGTTTGCAACCCATTTAACTCAGCAATTTTTTCATCGGAGGCATCTTTTGCTCTTGTTGTCGTCTCGAGTATTTGATGAGTAGCAATAATAACAAAAGCTAAAATACCCAGTGCTACCATAACTTCAAGTAATGTAAACCCACGCTGCTTCACTTACTTTTTGCCTTTATTGAGATACGTTGATAACTCATATGCCGAATGCTCATATTTTTCATCCGTAAAAACATTTATGGTTAACTTAACAAAGCTTTTGTCAGCAGTGGCTGTTACTTCTTGCTGCCAAAACCATTCAACACCGCCCATTACTTCGCTGCCTTTAAGGTTATTTTTACCTTGCCATTGTTCGCCTTTAGTACGCTGTTCAATAATAACGTTTTCGGCGACCCAAGATGCATAGGTTTGCTCTTCAATAGTCGTTAAGTGGTGTATGTGCTCGCTTGTTGCTTGCATTGCAGCTATACCCGCCATGGCACAAATACTTAATGCCACTAATACCTCTAATAAGGTAAACCCTTTAGTGCGCTTCATTATTCTGGCTCTCGGCGAAAGTTTACTGGTGCAGCAAATTCACCTTCAATGTAATACACAGGTTCGCTTTGCTCTTTTAACTCTAATATAAGTTGAAACGCGCTTACCTCACCTGATGACAAAATAAGTACTTGTGGGATTTTCAACTTTTTAAGCTCAAGTAAGCTGTCTTCATCGCCGCCACTCATAAGCTCGCGCCAGTTAGATTGCTCTAAGAGGTTATCTTGCGCCCACGCTAAATCTTCTAAGTTAAGCGTGAGCTTTAATCTTTCATCTAACTCTATTGGTTTAAAAAGATCTTCACGGTCAAAGGTAATCCACTTTTCACCATCGAAAACTAAATACTCTAACGTATTTTCTTCTACTAATAAGCCCAATTCAACTTGGTTTAAAATGGCAAATTCCGATGCCATGTTAATGGTGGTATGCAGCCTTAATGCTTGAGTATCTAACTCTTCCTCAGCACCGCCTTCTAAGCTATATACCACCATTTTTGTAGCAAAAGCGATGATCACTAATACCACTAAAATTTCTATTAAACTAAAGCCTCTGCTTTTTGCATGGCGCTGCTTAAGGCTTGCTTTCATAGCAAGCCTCTAGAATTAACATGTTCATACAAAGCAGTGTACTTAAGCATTATTGTTTTTCTTCGTCCCAGTTACCGATATCATCATCAGTACCTACTTCACCATCTGGGCCCATAGAAAAAATATCAAACTTGCCAATTTCACCTGGGCTAATTAGCTGATATAGATTACCCCATGGATCTTCTGGTAATTCATTAATAAAACCACCGTCAGGGAAACGTTTTGGAACCGGTTCAATGCTTGTTTGAGTAACTAGCGCTTCAAGACCTTGCTCTGTGCTTGGGTAGCTCTTATTTTTAAGCTTGTATAAGCTCATTGCATCTTCTAATTGTTGAATATCTAGATGCGCTTTATCGATAGCAGCCTCTTCTTGCTGACCCATAATGTTAGGTGCAACAATTGACATAATCATTCCGATGATAACCAGTACCACCATCACTTCTAGTAAAGAAAAACCTGATTGTTTATTCACGTAATTACCTCATTATTCTAAAAACATTAAGTAAAAATGGTTTAGGTAAAACCATTAATATATTTAAAAGTTTATTCTAACTTAAAGTCCAACAGCTTTATTCATCGCCATTATTGGCTGCAATATTGCCATTACTATAAATAATACAATAACCGCCATTGAGGCGATCATCGCAGGCTCTAGTAGTTTAAGCGATACATTAACCATGCTCTCAAATTCGCGATCTTGGTTATTTGCAGCACGCTCTAACATTTGCTCTAGTTCACCTGATTTTTCACCACTTGCTATCATATGCAGCATCATTGGTGGAAACAACTTAGTTTGCTGAAGTGCAGCTCTTAAGCTTGCACCCTCACTCACTCTATCGGATGCATCTGCAACCGCTTTTTTAATTTTTTCGTTGATTAATACGCCACCCGAGATACGCATCCCCTCGAGCAATGGTACCGAGCTTGACGATAAAATACTTAAAGTACGCGCAAAACGTGCGGTGTTAATACCACGAGCCACTTTACCTATACCTGGCATATGTAGCACTCGGTCATCCCACCAAAAACGTATTTTAGGCTGCTTAAGTGCATGCTTAATACCAATGGCTATAGCTGTAATCGCTATTAAACTAATAAACCAATAATTTTGCACAAAATGGCTGCCTGCCATAACCCATTCGGTTGTCCAAGGAAGTACTTGTTTCGTTTTTTCAAACGTTTTTAATATTTTTGGTACTACAGTACCAAGCAATACCGACACAATACCGATTGCAAATACCACTAAAATAATAGGGTAAACCATAGCCTGAGTTATTTGGCTACGCATATGTTGGCGCTGCTCGGTATAGTCGGCTAAACGATTAAGTACTTGGTCAAGGTGACCCGACTTTTCGCCTGCGGCTACCATTGCACGATATAAGTCGTCAAAAACATGAGGAAACTCACTAAGACCATCGGCAAGTGTGTAACCTTCAACCACTTTTGAGCGTACCGACATAAGCATACGCTTTAAACGCGGCTTTTCGCATTGCTCAGCAACCGCCATAACAGCGCCTTCAACAGGAAGTGCCGATTGAATAAGTGTTGCTAATTGCCTTGTAATTAATGCTAAGTCTGAGGTTGAAATTGTCGGCTTAAAAAAGCCACCGAGTAAAGGGGCTTTTTCGCCTTTGACTTGTTTATCACTTTGCGCCGCAGGGACAACTTCAAGCGGCGTAAGTTTTTGATCACGTAAAGTTTGGCGAATTTGTTTAGCTGTATCGGCTTCTAAAATGCCTTTTTTTTCTTTACCTCGGCCATCTAAGGCACGGTATTCAAACGCCGCCATAGTTAACCTTCCTCACGGGTAACACGCAATACTTCTTCAAGTGTTGTTTTACCTACAAGTACACGGCTACAACCATCTTGGCGAATACTTGGGCTGCGCTTACGAATGTATTTTTCTACGCTTTGCTCGCCTTTACCGTTGTGAATCATTTCGCGTATTGTTTCATCAACTACAAGTAACTCGTGAATACCCGTACGACCACGATAGCCATTAAAGTTACACTCCTCACACCCTACTGCTCGATAGATTGTCGGTTGGCTTTCAAAAGGAACCCCTAACAGCTGGCATTCATGCTCATCAGCCGTGTGACCTTCTTTGCAGGTATTACACAATGTACGTACTAGCCGTTGCGACAACACACCGAGTAACGACGATGAAAGTAAGAATGGTTCAACTCCCATATCTTCCATACGTGTAATTGCACCCGATGCGGTATTAGTATGCAGAGTAGACATAACAAGGTGGCCGGTAAGTGACGCTTGAACACCAATTTGCGCAGTTTCAAGGTCGCGTATTTCACCCACCATTACCACATCAGGATCTTGGCGTAATATTGCACGTAAACCACGTGCAAATGTCATATCAACTTTTGCATTAACTTGTGTTTGCCCAATACCTGGAATTTCGTACTCTATCGGATCTTCAACGGTAAGAATATTGCGATCGCGTGAGTTAATTTGGCTCATACCAGCGTATAGGGTGGTACTTTTACCAGAGCCCGTTGGCCCTGTTACTAAAATAATGCCGTGGGGTTTACTGATTAAATCTGAAAACAATGCACGATTATCTGCAGTCATACCTAAATCTTCAAGGTTTAAGCGCGCGTTGTTTTTATCAAGTAAACGCAGTACTACGCGCTCACCAAAGCTCGATGGCATTGTAGATACACGCACATCAACTGCACGCCCAGCAATACGTAAACTAATACGACCATCTTGTGGAATACGTTTTTCGGCTATATCAAGCTTAGCCATTACTTTAATACGAGACACAAGTAACGATGCAAGTTTACGATTAGGCTTAAGTACTTCTTTAAGCACGCCATCGACCCTAAAGCGAATAACAAGCTCTTGCTCGAAGGTTTCGATATGAATATCAGAAGCCCCTTCTTTAATCGCTTCACTTAGCATGGCGTTAATAAGCTTGATTATTGGCGCATCATCGTCACCAGCCAGTAAATCTTCAGTTTGCGGAAGTTCATCAGCAAGTGAGAATAAATCAACCTCGTTGCCAATATCTTCCATCATTTGTTGTGTTTCAGAGCTATCGCGTTGGTATGACGCTTCAAGCAATAGCTCAAATTTATCATCAGCCAATTGCTCAAGTGTAAAACCATGGCCTGCGATACGGCGTACTTCTAATAGTACTTCCACATCTAGCTCACCACGGTAGTAAACTATTCGGTGATCTTTGTTTTTGCCAAGTAACACACCTGCACGTCTTGCATAGGAAAACGGCAAACGCTTTGCTGGTAACTCAACTAACACATCACTCGTTAATAGCTCATCCTGATTATGCGTTTTAGGATGAACCACATCTTGGTTTATCTCTTGAATCGCATTAGTCATCTTTACGCTCTTGTGCATTTTGTTTACGTAGAGACTCTTCATACGTAGGGGGAAGTACTAATTCGTCATTCCACTCAGGTAAAATAGGCGTATCAGTCATTGGCATTAATTCAATACCGTCTTCTTTTTGTTTAAACTGCTCACCACGAATAAAGTTATATTTATTAAAGCTTAACTTATTCATGCTTACACCATCACGAATAATGGTTGGGCGAATAAACACAATAAGATTACGCTTACGGCGCGTTGTATTCGTTGATCTAAACAAGTGGCCTAAAATAGGGATATCGCCTAATAAGGGCACCTTAGAAACACTTTCTTGTACGTCTTCGTCAATTAAACCACCAAGTACAACCATACCACCATCATCGGCCATTACCGTGGTTTTAATTGAACGCTTATTTACTGAAATATCAACCGCAGTTGCACCACTTACGCTCGATACTTCTTGCTCAATAGTAAGCTGTACTGCAGAGCCATCGTTAATCTGTGGCGTAACTACCAGCTTAATACCTACTTCTTGACGCTCAACTGTTTGAAATGGGTTAGCATTATTACTGCCTGTTTGTGAGCCTGTGATAATAGGCACTTCTTGACCGACTAAAATAGAGGCTTCTTCGTTATCCATTGTAGTAATAGAAGGCGTAGCCAATATATTTGAATTTGTATCAGTGGCAACAGCCTGAATAATTGCACCCCAATCATTTTTAACAACGCCCAGCGCTAAACCATTAATACCACTAAGTAAAGAGGCTAATGGACCATAGTCACCTTCTGTTGTTTCCGTATACGGCGTTACCGTACCTGATTCAGTTCCTATTATATTTTTAGTAACAGTTACATCTTGTGCTTGCTCTGCAGCAACAGCTAACGAGCCCACGGGAACCGTAGTGCCGTTGTTAAACTGCAGCATACCGCCCTGCTCAGAAATCCACTGCAGGCCTAAGTTAACCCCGTCGCCTTCCATTACTTCAATAATAATGGCTTCAACTAGCACTTGGGCACGGCGGATATCAAGACGTTCAATTACTGATTCTAATGATCGCATTGTGTCTGGCTGTGCGGTGATAATTAATGAGTTTGAGTCTGGGTGAGACTCTATACTGCTTTCATTATTGCTTCTGCTACGAGTTTTAGTAGTACCGCCTTGCGCATCATCAACAAGTGACTTACTAACACCTTGCAATACTTTGACTAAATCTTCAGCTTTAGCATAATTTAGGTAAAACACCTTGGTGTTACCTTGGCTTTCTAGCTCACCATCTAAGCGCTTAATAAGCTCAATAGCACGTGTACGTGCTTGGCCTTCACCACTTACAATAACGCTATTAGTTCGGCCATCAGCCACAACTTTTGGAATTAAAAATTCAGGTACGCTGCCTTTACCGCTGTCTTTATAAATATTGTCTACTACAGAGACAACATCATCAGCAGTCGCATATTTAAGCTTAACAATGTCTACACGTTTGTCACCCGCTTGATCAACAGAGCGAATAATCTCAACTAAGCGATTAACCGATGCAGCATGACCTGTTAGCATCATTACGTTAGCCGCATTAAAGTTAGCAACGTGGCCACCATCTTTTTGATCGCTAAATTGACGAACTAGAGGACCAAGCTCCTGCACACTTACATTTTTAACACGTACAACACGCGTAATCATCATGTCGCCGCTAGCTTCACTACCTTCGTCAATAAGTGGCACATTTGATTTTTTAGCGTCTGAACTTTTTTCGACCTTAATTATGCCATTGTCCATTTCAACAGCTGAGTAGCCATAAACTTCCAATACATTTAAGAAGAACTGATAATAAAGTGCTTCGTCCATTAACTCATAACTGCGAACATTTACCTTTCCGCGCACGTTAGGGTCAATAATGACTGTTTTATTAAGGTTTTTACCAACAATATTAATGAACTCGTTGATATCAGTTCCTTTAAAGTTAGCAGCATATTCAACAGCAGAAACAGACAAAGAAATACTTGCCGCCAAAAAAAGTGCTGCGTACTTAGCTAACCCTTTTTTAATTTTTTTGAGGTGTAGCACCTGAACCATCGTATTAAAACTCCAAAGCTAAATTATTGCAGACTAAATTGCACATCAATTTGTTCACCATCACGTTCTATAGTGATATTGGCATCTGTACTATTACGCAGCTCATTAATAGCTGACATAGCCTGTTTTAAATCTGTTAATTGATAGCCATTTATAGAAATGGCTAAATCGTTATTTTTTAAACCCATTTGCTTAAACAGCTCAGGCTCTTTACCTGGACTTAAGCGATATCCAATTAGCTCACCATCATTCATGGCTTGTGAAACACGTATATAGTCAAATAGCTTGCCCGGCTCTTCGAGTAACTCTTCACGTGTTTCTATAATTGCTTCTTTAACGTCTGGATCTGCAGTGGCATCTATTTGTAGATCACTTGGTTCTAATTTTTGCGGACCCATTTCAGCATCATCACGCGCAGCGAGTACTGGCATAGATACTTTTTTACTAAAATCGAGTCCATCAAGCATTAATGTTTCAAAGCGTCCATTAACACTCAAAATAATACGATCCGGCAATATTTGTGCAACTTCAGCACGCGTGCCCGATACTACTTCATCAACAAGATAGCTAACTTGCTTACCTTGTGATTCAATAATTGCGATACCTGCTTTGTCATCGTTATTAACCGCTACGATACCGGTTAAATTGATACTTAAGCGCGTTTCTGGCGCATTATTTATTACCTGCGATTGCTTTGCAGTATTATTGTTGTTTGTTACAGTTTTTTTACCAAATAAAAATTGCTCAATAATATGCTGCGCTGAGTTGTTACTCGCACCAGATGACTGGTTAGCATAATGAGTAGGGGTAAGTAGAGTTACTGGTGGTTTTGGCCACAAAAGCCAAACAAGTTTTGATAATAAAAATGCAAGATAAACAACAACTAACAGTGTCACTAATGCACTTAACTTAGCATGCGGTAAACGAGTTAAAAATTGTTTTAGTTGTTGGATTTGCTGTTCCATAAATAGTGTTCTTATTTTAATTTACTGCGTTAGCGCGTACCCATAGTACCCTTTCATTTTTCTTTCAACAAGCACACTAATATTAAACTTTGTAAACAGATTAAATTAACTTTACATAACAGTACAAAAAGTAAACTGCCGTTGTAATACCTTCATCCTACGATGATTTCATGATAAATTTTAAGCTATAAAAACGTGGGGGAATGCCTTATGGGTAAAAAAAGTAATGCTAATACCAGCTCAGACCCTGTAGATGGGTTAAAAGTTCGATTAGATAAATGGTTATGGGCTGCGCGATTTTATAAAACTCGCGCAGTTGCACGCGAAATGGTGCAAGGCGGCAAAGTACATTATAATGGGCAACGTACAAAAGCGAGTAAAATAGTAGACGTTGGCGCAAAAGTAAAACTGGCTCAGGGCGTAGATGAAAAGCTGATAACTATACTCTCAGTGCTTGAAAAACGTCAAAGCGCCCCCATTGCACAGACCATGTATCAAGAATCTGATGCAAGTATTGCTAAACGCGAAGAGAACAGCATCGCACGCAAAAATAACAGCTTTTTTGCTCCTCATCCGGATAAAAAACCGGATAAAAAGCAAAGACGCGAACTTTTAAAAATGAAATCAAGTTAGGTATAGCCGCTCATGCAACAAGATTTACTTCACCGTTATTTATTCAACGAACTAGATGTTCGTGGCGAACTCGTACAAATCGAGAATGCTTATAATGAAATGATTGCCGACCATAATTACCCAGACCCTGTTAAAGCATTACTAGGTGAGTTACTTGTTGCAACCTGTTTATTAACCGCCACTTTAAAGTTTGAAGGTGAAATTGCAGTACAGCTTCAAGGTGATGGCCCAGTTAAATATGCAGTTATAAATGGTGATGATAAACAAAACATGCGTGGTATTGCACGCCTGCAAAGCGAAATTACGGGCACAACTGTAAAAGAGCTTATTGGTCAAGGCTATATGGTGATCACTATTACACCAAGTAAGGGTGAACGTTACCAAGGTATAGTTCCGCTAGAGCATGATACTCTGAGTGAATGTATCGAAAGTTACTTTGAGCAGTCAGAGCAATTAAAAACACGCCTTTGGTTTGCAACCGACACAACAGAAGGTAGCGCAAAAGCATGTGGTCTATTTTTACAAGTACTCCCAGTTGATAAACAAAAATCAATTGAAGACTTTGCACACCTAGAAGCATTAAGTAACACCATTAAAGATGAAGAACTATTACACCTTGATGCTAATACTGTCCTTACACGCCTTTATCACGAAGATAATCCTCGCGTATTTGAACCTCAAGCGATTAAATTCAAATGTGGTTGTAGTCGTGATAAAACAATTACTGCACTTGTTAATATTGGACAAGAAGAACTACTCAAAGACGTAGCTGAGAAAGGGTCTGTTAATATTAACTGTCATTACTGTTTAAAAGAGTATGTTTTTAACGAACAAGATATAAAAAGCATTTTCAACTAAATGTTCAGCTTCATCTATATATAGTAATTAAAGCCGCAAAATATGCGGTTTTATATTATAAAAAGATGATACCGGTGTCATCTTTTCTGCTAATTTCATGACACCGGTATCATTGAAATTATTCATGTTTTTTCTTAAATATATGTGTTTTTAGAGGCTTTACGGGCTCGAATATCTTAAAACCTTCTGTTACTATAATTTCAGTTTAAGGGCACTGATAACCCCAGAGCTATCCGTTCAAACTCTCACACATAGTTAGGTATAAACATGACTACAGGCGCTACACGTTTTGTCGATTTAACCGCAGCTGAACTTGTCGAGCATGCGATCCGCCGTGGCGAAGGTACTTTAGCCGCAAATGGTGCTTTTGTTGCAATTACAGGAAAACGAACTGGTCGTTCACCAAAAGATCGTTTTATTGTTCAAGAAGCGACAACTCAAAATGATATTCAATGGGGCAACGTTAATCGTCCATTTGATGCAGACAAATTTGACGCATTATGGGCTCGCGTAGAATCACATGTTCAAAGTAATGACCACTTCACCTCTCACCTAGAAGTTGGCGCAGACCCTGAGCATTATCTACCTGTAGTTGTAACTACAGAAACAGCGTGGCACCATATTTTTGCCAAAAACATGTTTATCGAACCGCAGAACTATAACGCTTCAAACTTACCACAATGGCAAGTAATGAACGTTCCTTCGTTTGTATGTGAGCCAGAACGTGATGGCACAAATAGCGATGGCACCGTCATTATTAACTTTGCACAGCGTAAAGTATTACTAGCAGGTATGCGTTACGCCGGTGAAATGAAAAAATCGATGTTTTCTGTACAAAACTTCCTACTACCAGCAAAAGGTGTATTACCAATGCACTGTTCTGCTAATGTTGGTGAAGCAGGCGATACAGCATTATTCTTCGGTTTATCTGGTACGGGTAAAACAACACTTTCAGCAGACCCTACTCGCTTTCTAATTGGTGATGACGAGCACGGCTGGGCACCTGGAAGCGTGTTTAATATTGAAGGCGGTTGTTATGCTAAATGTATCGACCTGTCACAAAAGAATGAACCTGTAATTTGGAGTGCTATTCGCTTTGGCACTATTTTAGAAAATGTAGTGTTAGATGAAAAAGGCGTTCCAGATTTTAACGATACTAGCCTTACTCAAAATAGCCGTGCAGCATATCCACTTGAACACGTTGAAAAACGTAAAGTAGAAAACCGCGCAGGCGAACCTAAGGCTGTTGTATTTTTAACTTGTGATGTAAGCGGTGTATTACCACCGGTTTCTATACTTAGCGAAGAAGCTGCTGCTTTTCACTTTTTAAGTGGATACACAGCAAAAGTTGGTTCTACTGAGATTGGTTCAACTAGCGATATTGAATCAACATTTTCGACATGTTTTGGCGCACCATTCTTCCCACGCCCTGCTGGTGTTTACGCTGAGCTTCTTATGAAGCGTGTACGCGAGTTTGGCGCTAAGGTGTACCTTGTGAATACAGGTTGGACTGGCGGCCCTTACGGTACAGGTAAACGTTTTGATATCCCAACTACTCGTGCAGTAATTGATGCAATCGTATCTGGTAAATTAGCGGGTGTTGAAACTCAGCACATTGATGTTTTAAACCTAGATGTACCGGTAGCAGTTCCAGGTGTAGATACTAACTTACTTAATCCTATTAATACGTGGGAAGATAAAGCTAAGTACAATGAATATGCAGCAAAACTTGCCGCAGACTTCACTGAAAACTTTGCTAAGTATGACGTATCAGACGATATAAAAAATGCAGGACCTAAAGCTTAAATAAGCTTCAAGCTTGTATTTTAACGCCAGCCAAGGGCTGGCGTTTTACTTTCTAAATACCTAATTTAATAAGTGCGACAAAATGCCGCACAACTCATATCAAAAACCATATAATATACCGCGTAATTAATCATTCCTTAATGCCCAATAAACCTGTATTACTCATTACGGCTATTTAATTAATGACACTAAAGCTTTCATGGCGAAAAACATTCAGGCGGTTACATTTATACTTAGGCCTATCAGTAGGTGTTTTACTTACTATTATTAGCCTTTCTGGCTCCGTATTAGTTTACTATCCGCAAATAGACTTACTGCTAAATCCAGCAAATGACGCTACTACAAACATAAAAACGCCTAATTGGGAGCAAGCATATAATACGCTAAGAGCCAATTTCCCTTCAAAGCAAGGGCCATGGCGATTAGAAAACACAGGTATAAACTCAGTAATTCCGGCGCGATACTACAATCCAATAGAAACAAAAGAGCAAGGCTTTACTCCTTTAATGGTATGGCTATCTAGCAGTAGTGATAAAGTAATACGTAAAAACTATTGGGGAAAATACTTAGTAACTTGGATGTACAACTTACATTTTTCATTACTAACAGGAGCAACGGGCACTCTCGTTGTTGGCTATATAGGCATAGCCTCAATAGTTCTTCTTATCTCTGGATTCTTTGCTTGGTTTCCAAGGCCTGGGCAGTGGGTAAAGGCACTAAAATTTAAATCTCGTAGCACTAAAATAGGTTTGCTATACGACTGGCATAAACTAATTGGTTTAACCTTCTGCATACCGCTACTAGCTTTAACTGTTACAGGTGTTATGCTCGCTATTCCAAAACAAACAGATCCTATATTAACCGCTCTAGTTAGCGATATAAACTCCCCACCAAAAACGCAAATTCAACCGAGCAAACAAACCAATATTCCTTTATCACAAGCGGTATTAATAGCTGAAAAAGCATTACCGAATACGCGTTTAGCTTGGATTGAAACACCATCAAACTTAAATGCTATTTACAGATTAAGATTTCAAACTGTAAACGATCCTCCGTATCGCTTTCCACATAGCTATATAGAGGTTAATGCACTTACAGGGAAGTTAGAGAGCATGTCTAATATAGATAAGCAAAGTACGGCTAGTAAAATAAAAAACTGGATACACCCTCTACATGACGGCAGCATTGGCGGTAACATTTTAAAAGTCATTTGGGTGCTGAGTGGCTTTGGATCTGCTGCATTGTTTTTTATTGGCGTATATAGGTGGTTAGTTAGAACCAAGAGAATATAAAAATAAAATAAACTTTACGCCAATCTCCCTAGTTAAATGGTCTATTTGAGGACAAAAATTCTTTATTTCATTGTTCTCGCCAATTACTCCTAAGTTGCTCAACCTTCTGTATCCATGGAATCGTATATCAGAAATTTCTAACGCAATTAACGTCAAGTTCAATCCACCAAATTGATTAGGTATTATTGCCGATTAGTATAATTATCAGGTATGTGTATTTATTCTACACGCGCTAAAACTACAGTTAGTTACAGATGTAATGCGGTAAGTCACTTAGGTAAACTTAGCGCACAATAGTGCCCCCCAATTAATTGCTTACTAGTGTCTGTAAATAAAGCTATATACCTAATGACAACGTCTAATAGGCTACTGAATAGTTAGAGCAAGGCTCTTTAAAATGTGAAGCCTGCGTAATGTCACGATACCCACAGCGGTGGAGAGTCACGTAACAAATGCTAATTTATTGGCCGACTGAGATATTAAGGGATTTTGCTGTGATTTTAACGTCGGTAGTCGCTACGTCCGCCCTACGTGCTAGGTGTTGATGTGAGTGTATATTTATTGCGCGCATTTCACTTTTCTTCAGACGTAAAAAGCCCGAATCGTTAGATTCGGGCTTTCTACAATTTAAAACCTGGTGATGTCGTAGTGCCCACAGCGGTGGAGAGTCATAGTGAAAATGCTGTGCACTCATCGTAGAGCGTAGGTTTTTATAATTTTAGCAGCAGGAGTCGCTGCGCTCGCCCTGCGTGATGCGTATTGATGTGAGTGTGTATTAATTGCGCGCATTTACTTTTCTGCAGACGTAAAAAAGCCCGAATCGTTAGATTCGGGCTTTCTAAAATTTGAAGCCTGGTAATGTCCTACTTTCACATAGCAAATGCTACACTATCATCGGCGCTGTTTCGTTTCACTACTGAGTTCGGCATGGAATCAGGTGGGTCCAAAACGCTATTGTCACCAAGCAAATTAGGTGCAAATAATCAATGACAAGCACTTAGTGCTACCATTTTCTTTGCGCAAGGTGCCTCAACTTTAACGCTACGCGCTAAGAGTCACCTCTTGAATTTGGAAAATATCTGATAATATTTTTTAAGTCTTTCTAAGTAATATCTACTTTAGTTATATCAACTTCTTCGCTTGTTTCACTATCACATAAAACGCGTTTGGCGTTGTATGGTTAAGCCTCACGGGTAATTAGTACAAGTTAGCTTAATGGCTCACACCACTTCCACATCTTGCCTATCAAC